>NZ_JBFULO010000022.1:0-21853 GCF_054049855.1 Stenotrophomonas sp. P5_B8
AAGGAGGAGGCCGCCCAGCGGCCGGGGGACATTTGCGCCAGGGGCCTACCGGCCGCTACGGGGCCCACACGCGCGCGACAGACCTGGGCGAAGACAAAGCCCGATCCACACGTCGCCGGTAATCCCCGTCCAAGCGCGTAGCGCTGTTCTCACTCTGCACCGGCGCTTGCAACAAGACGCTCCCCTCAGAGGGGGGAAGCACCTTCTATTCGCCTGTTTGAAACGACACCGGGCCGCACGATGGCGGCCCGGCGGTACTTCTTGCCCGGCGGGTATCGACCGTCGGTCGATACCCGTTATCCGGCGCGCGCTACGTCAGCGCAGCAGCGCGATCAGCAGCAGGATCGGGATCGGAATGCCCAGGAACCACAGCAGCAGATACTTCATGGTGAATTCTCCTCGTTGAACGTTGGGGGCTTACAGGTCGCGACGGCGACCGCCCCAGGTGGCAAACAGGCTGGCGCTGAAGGCACCGATCAGCAGCGTGATGAACAGCCACAGCGCGGCATACGCGGTCGCCTTGCGGGCATCATCGGCGGCCTGCTTCGCGTCGGCCTTGGCCTTGTCCAGCGTGGCGCGCAGACGGGTCTGCATGTCGGTCACGCGGGCCTGCGCTTCAGCCTGGCTCATGCCGGTCTGGTTGGCCACGAGCTGGGCCAGGTACTGGGTGTCGGCCGGGTCCATGGTGTCGGACTTGAGGCTGTTGACCACGATCCGGTTGACCTCGGCGCGGACGTCACCGCCACGGCCCGGACCCGGGCCGCGCTCGCCACCCGGCATCGGGCGCGGCGGCGGCGGCATCACACCGGCTTGCGGTGCAGCCGGCGCAGCAGCCGGATCACCCGGCGGCGGCGCCATCGGCGCGGCCGGTGCGTTCGGGTTGGCGCGGAACAGGCCGTCCACCCAGTACTGCAGGTCGCCGTTGTTGTCGCCCATCGCGGCAGGACCGGCGGCCGCAGCCAGGCCACCGGCCGTGGTCGCCGCCGCGCCAGCGGTGGCACCGGCCACCTTGGCGCCGGCACCGATCACCCCACCGATGGCCGTGGTGAGCAGGCCCGCGGTCAGCAGCGTCGCCACGGCCCACGACAGGAAACCATGCGCGGTGTCGCGGAAGTAGGTCTCATCGCCGTGCAGGTTGCTCCACTTGTTGCGCAGGCGCCCGGCGATATAGCCGCCCAGGCCCGACGCTGCGATGGCGGTGACGGTCAGCCACGCGATGCTGGACCAACCGAACGTTTCCTTCGACACGCCTTCATACGCCCACGGCGATACCGAGGACAGTCCCAGGCCAACGCCGAGGATCAGCAGGACCAGTGACAGCGCCGCAGCAGCGGCGGCACCGGCGAAGATGGCGCCCCACGAGACGGCGTGGTCATGCGCGGGTGCGATCACCGGCGGGGGGGTGACCACGGCGACAGTCGCGGTGGCCAAGGGATCTTGGGAGGCGTAATCGCCACGGGTATTCATTCGACAGGTTCTCCGGCACGTGCGCTGCGGATGCAGCCAACACCCGCAGGCTGCGCGTCGCACCGTGAAATACCCGAGAGCCATAAGCGAAGGCCGCGTGGACATGGCCGCCACGCGCCGATCACACCGATGCTGCGGCAGTCCGTGACCACAGGGTGGTACGGCAAGCCGCACCCTCAATCGATGTCGTAAACGCCCCGCATGAAGCCTGCGATTACCGCAGCCGCCGCTTCCGGACGCGCCTGCAGCATCAGATGCGGCCCGTCCAGCCGCGTAGTGGCCTGCGCCGGCAACATCGCCGACAGGTGGCGCTGGCAGCGCGCAGGCAGAAGACGATCGTGCGCGGCGTGCAGGCACAGGGTGGGCAGGTCCACCGCGCGTGCCTGCGCGGCGACATCCACGCCCAGTGCCGCCACCGCACGCACGCGCAACACCTGTGGGTGCACCCGCGCCAGCGCCGACTGCAACGCGGCACGCAGGGCCGGGCTGCCCCAGCGCCCGAACAACAGCCACGACAGTGCCGGCATCGGCAACGCGCGCACCGGCGCGCGGTACAACACCGCTTGCAGCCGGCGTAGCGCAAGCCAGGGCGAGCGCGCAAACGTCGTGGACAGAATCAGGCCGCGCAACCGCAGCGGGGGTGCGGCGGCGATCACCAGCGCCAACGGGCCCGAGAACGACTCACCGAGCAGCACGTAGTCGCCGTCGGTCGGCAGCGCCTGGCGAACGACGTCCGCCAGCGCGGCGTAATCCAGCGCGCGATCCACCGGGTAGGCAATCACCGTGACCACGACGCCCATCCGCGCCATCGCGGCGGTAAACGCGACGTGCTGGGTGCCAGTCGCATCCAGGCCCGGCAGCAGCACCAGCCGCAACGGGCGCGGGGTATCCACGCCCGCCGCAGCGTCGCGCATCAGCGCGCGACGTCGGCCGCGGTGACCTGGCTGTTCTTGACCGGCGCCACACCCAGCGATGAGGTCGGATCGACGATCACCATCGTCTCGGTGGAGCCATCGGGCCAGACCACCTGAAACGTGCTGCCCGCCGGCAGCGAGGCAAACGGCATGCCGCTCTGCGCGCGGTACACCGCAGCTACCTGGCTGGCACCGGCGCGGCGCACGTCTTCGGTGGCCTTGACCGAGGTCAGCTTCACCTTGGACAGGCTGCGATAGCGGTCCTCATAGGTATCGATCATCACCAGGCCGACCGCCCCGGCAGAGTAGGCCACGAACAACGCCACCCAGAACCAGAACTTGGCACCATGCAGGAATCGACGGTAATTCATCGCCCGTTCCTCTGCTTGATCAGCATTTCAACCAACGTCTTCATTTTCCCCGCACCTTGCCGCGATACCGCAGCGTCATACACGAAAGTGGCAAAGTCCTGCCCACCGTCCTGCGAACAGATCCCTCCGTTCGCGCAGAAATTGTTCATCAACACACTGTCCGGCCCGCACGCCATGCCCAGCTCGCACGCGGCCAGGCGCCAGGCCAGTTCACTGAACTGGTCGCCGGCCACCAGCCCGTCCAGCGCGCGATCGCCGCTGGCGCGCTGGCCCATGCCGGTGGACAGCGCCATGTAGGCTTCCGGGTCACGCGAATCCATCACCCGCTCGACCAGCCCACGGCGGTAGGTCGGGCTGTTCTCCAGCGGCTGGCCTTCGGCGAACAGCGACGCCTCGGCGGCGAGATTGCCGGCCTTGGCCGCCTGCACGCGCTGGGCCAGGATCAACTGGCGGCCCAGGCCGTCGCTGCTGACAAAGCCGCCGCAGCGCCGCGCGACCCGCTCGCGGGCCTGCACCATGGTCGGTGAAGCGGTCATGCCCATGCCGGTCAGCAGCGCGTTGTCCAACTGGTAACCGCCGGGATCCATCGCGTAGGTCGCGCAGTAGTCGTAGACACGGCTGACCATCCACGCCGCCTCGGCATTGCCGTTGCCCGCCTGCAGTTGCAGGCGCTGGGCGTAGGCGTAAAGGTCGGTGTCGCCTTCGATGTCGGCGCGGATGTCCAGCGGCAGGCCCGAGGCGATGGTGGTGCCGCGCTCGATCGACAGCAACTGGCGCGCCAGCTGCTGTGCCTGCACCGGCGCCGCGGCCACCTGCGTGACCGGCACCTCATCCACGGCGTTGCCTGCCTCGGCAGGGCGCACATGACCACCGGCGCGATAGCCCACCACCCCCAGCAACGCCAGGGCCGGTACGACCAGCAACCAGGTTTTGAGGGTAGGCACGAGGGCCATGCGCGGGACCGGAGGTTGCCGGCAGGGCAACGGGAAGCCAAGTCTAGCAAGCACCCGTAGCCCTGTCTGAATCCACCGGCGGGCCGAATCTCGCCGCGGCGGGAGACGCGCCTGGGTCGCGCGGCGGGCAGCCCACCCCCACAATGGTCTAGCATTCACCGTTTTCCGCAGGTAGCCCACCCCATGCCGTTCCTGGAACTCACCCTCCGCTGCAGCGAATCCACCCAGCCCCGCTATGAGAATGCGCTGGACGATGTCGGCGCGCTGGCGGTGACCCTGCTCGATGCCGATGCCGATACCAGCAACGAGCGCGCGATCCTGGAGCCGGGCGTGGGCGAGACCCCGTTGTGGAACGACCTGGTGCTCACCGCCCTGTTCCCGGCCGAGACCAACGCGTTGGCGCTGCTGGCCGCGCTGGATGCCTTCGATCCCGGCCTGGACTGGTCCGATGCCAGCTTCCGCGCGGTGCAGGACGAAGACTGGGAGCGCGCCTGGCTGGACCAGTTCCAGCCGATGGCCTTCGGTGAACGCACCTGGATCGTGCCGTGGAATCACGACCTGCCCGAGGCCGCGCAGGCCGACGATGCCGCCGTGATCCGACTCGACCCGGGCCTGGCGTTCGGCTCGGGCACCCATCCCACCACCGCGCTGTGCCTGCGCTGGCTGGACAGCCTGGCCGCCGACGGCGTGCTGGCGGGCCAGACCGTGCTCGACTTCGGCTGCGGCTCGGGCATCCTGGCACTGGCTGCGCTGCGGCTCGGCGCCGCGCGTGCGGTAGGTGTGGACAACGATCCGCAGGCGGTGATCGCCACCGGCGACAACGCCGAGCGCAACGGCCTGCAGGATCGTCTGCAGGTGTACCTGCCCGCCGACGAACCGCCGACTACCTACCCGGTGGTGGTGGCCAACATCCTGGCCTCGGCACTGGATGCGCTGGCCGACGTGCTGGCCGCGCGCGTTGCCGCCGGCGGTCGCATCGCACTGTCGGGCATCCTGCATGGCCAGGAAGACGAGCTGCTGGTGCGCTACGCGCCGTGGTTCGACCAGCTGGAGACCGCGCAGGACGGCGACTGGATGCGCATCACCGGCGTGCGCCGCGCGTGAGGCGGCATGAACGTGCTTGAATGGGCGCGCCCCTCCTGCCCGGCCCCGACCCGATGACCGAGCCCACGCCACCGCCACGTCGCCCGCTGGCCACGTTCCTGCGTGCCAGCCCGGCAGACACACCTGCCAGCGAACCACCCGCGCAGACGCTGCCGTCGGATGCGGACGCGGACGCCCAGGCATTGCCTGCGCAGTACACGGCGCCACCGGTGACGGAGGGCAAGGACTGGACGCAGACCGTGTCGGTCTTCGACCCGCCGCCCGCCGAGCGCGTGGCGCACGTGGACCACGGCGAGCACGCAGAACGCGATGCGGCGCCACGCGAAGACGCCCGCGTGGCGGCCACGGCCGAGGCGCCCGCATCGCGCGTTGACGCCGATACCGCGCACGCATCGGCAGTGCAGGATGACGATCCGAGCGTGGCGCCGGCCGAGGCAACCCCGCCCGTGCAGGGACGTGCCACGACCGCACCGAGCTTCATGCGGCTGCCCGTGGCGCCGCTGCATACGCCGCGCTGGCAATGGGGCGTGCTGGCCGGGCTGGTGGTGCTGCTGCTGTTGCAGATCGCCGTCGCCGACCGCGCGCGATTGGCTGCCGATGCCGGCACCCGGCCGTGGATCGCCGGGGTGTGCAGCGTACTGCGCTGCACGTTGCCGGCGTGGCAGGAGCCGGCGGCGTTCAGCATGATCAGCCGCGATGTGCGTCCGGTACCGGGCCAGCCCGGTGCGCTGCAGGTGCAGGCCAGCTTCCGCAACGATGCACGCTGGGCGCAGGCATGGCCGTCGCTGCGGCTGTCGCTGTCCGACGCCGATGGCCGCGTGATCGGCACCGGCGCGTTCGCACCGCGTGACTACCTGGACCGTTCGGTCGATGCCAACAGCGTATTGGAACCAGGACAAAGCGCGCAGATCGCGTTCCGCGTGCGCGAGCCCGCCGCGTCGACCGTCGCATTCACCTTCGAGTTCCTGTAACCCCGCGTTCCAGCCCGGAGCGTGGCGGCCTGCCCACGCACGCGCTAGACTGACCCCCTACAATTCTACGCCCGGGGCTGCTGTCCGCCCCGGCATCTGCACCGGGAACCTCCTTGAACGCTGTCCTTTCTCGTCCTGACAATAGTCGTGGCGCGCCGAAGCCACCGCTGCGCGAACACGTGGCCCAATCGGTCCGACGCTACCTGCGGGACCTGGACGGGTGCGATGCCGACGATGTGTACGAGATCGTCCTGCGCGAAATGGAAATCCCGCTGTTCGTGGAAGTGCTCAACCACTGCGAAGGCAACCAGAGCCGCGCGGCGGCCATGCTGGGCATTCACCGCGCCACGCTGCGCAAGAAGCTGAAGGAATACGGCATCGCCACCTGATGGCGGTGTGGACGCAACGCGCGTCCGGCAA
This sequence comes from Stenotrophomonas sp. P5_B8, assembly GCF_054049855.1. Classification (NCBI taxonomy): domain Bacteria; kingdom Pseudomonadati; phylum Pseudomonadota; class Gammaproteobacteria; order Lysobacterales; family Lysobacteraceae; genus Stenotrophomonas; species Stenotrophomonas sp. P5_B8. The sequence continues at coordinate 6,201 of NZ_JBFULO010000022.1, forward strand.
GGCGCGGGTCAGTGCTGTGCCAGCCATGCTTCCCAGGGAAGAGGTCTGCCAAGGTGCTCCCGCAGCCATCCGACATCGCGGACGCGCTCAAGACTATTGCGCAGCGCAAGGACCTGGCCTGGCACGCGGTCCGGATGGCCGAGGGGCCCTTCAAGTGCAAAAATCCTGAACGTGTTGCCAGGCGTTCGCTGGAAGCGGGCGATGGCTCCGTTCGAGAACAGAATCGCGCCTTCATCCATCGCCGGCACGAACCGGTAGACCTCGATTGCGTGCAGGTCTGCGAGCACGGAAAGCTCGATCAGCAGCTCGTCCACCCTGGGCATGCGCCGATACAGCCGAATCCCATCGCCAACGCACTTGCCTTGTTCCAAATAGAGCTTGTACTCAATGCCACGCGTGCGCCGCCGCTCACGCAGATCGACGAAGTACGACAGCAAGACCTCCGGTCCTGCGCCCCAGCATTCGTCCGCCTGTGCCTTCAGTGCGCCTGAGTCGCCGAGGCTGTGCCAAGGCGCCGCAGCGCGGCCATCACGCTCACATCCCAGGTAGATCGACAGGAAGCCGACGTACCCGTAGGTGCGAATCAACATGCGTATGGCGTCATGCGGGGACATCAAGGTTTCCAGGCAGAGAAACGATGCAAAGGGAATACGGCATCGCCCGCTGGTGACGCGCATCGACGGTTTGCCCGATACGCCTCACGCGCTCCAGAAGTACCGCACAAGGTGGAAGAACACCGGCGCGGCGAAGCACACCGAATCCAGTCGATCAAGCATGCCGCCGTGGCCCTCGATCATGTGGCCCCAGTCCTTGATGCCGCGATCGCGCTTGATCGCCGACATCACCAGGCCGCCCCAGAACCCCATCAGGTTGACCGCCAGCGACATCCCGAACGCCTGCCACGGCGTGAAAGGGGTCAGCCACCACAGCGCCGCGCCCAGCGCGCTGGCCGACAGCACCCCACCGATGAAACCTTCCACGGTCTTGGACGGCGACAGCTTCGGTGCGATCAGGCGCTTGCCGATCAGCTTGCCCCAGATGTACTGCAGCACGTCCGAGGATTGCACCACGATCACCAGGAACGCGAACAGCAGCAGGTTGCGCGCCGGCTCCACCCCGGCCAGCTTCAGGTTCAGCAGCGCCGGCACGTGGGAGATGCAGAACACGCAGATCATCAGCCCCCACTGCACCTTGGACGTGCGCTCCAGGTAATCGGTGGTGTCTCCGCCGATGGTGGCCAGGATCGGCAGGAACAGGAACGCATAGACCGGGATCAGCAGCGTGTACATGCCGTACCAGTCAGTCCACACCAGCCAGTACTGCCACGGCAGCACCACGTAGAAGGCGGCCAGCAGCGCGTAGTAGTCGCCGGCACGGGTGGGCGTGAGCGTGATGAACTCGCGCAGCGCGAACAGCGACACCACCGCAAACAGCACCACCACCCCGGTGCGTCCGAAGAAGAACGCCAGCGCGACCACCGCGGCCATCACCCACCACGCGCGGATGCGCGAGACCAGGTTGGCCAGCACCGTGCTGGGCGCATGGCGCGCGCGCCAGCGCAGGGTCTCGGCGATGACCGTGGCCACCACCAGTACCGCCGCGATACCGGCAAACAACAGCCGGGTCTGCGCGTGCGTGGACAGCTGCGCGATATCGCTGGCCAGGCTGGAAAACAGCAGCATCCCCTGCCCGGCCATCATGCGCGCTGCCTGCGCGGCTGCGGATCCAGCGCCAGCAGCGACACCCGGGCACGCTCCAGGAAGCGGTCCTTGTCCTCATCGGCCTTCAGCCGCAGCGGCTCGCCGAAGGTGGTGGTGCACAGCAGCGGCAACGGCAACCAGCGGCCCTTGGGCATGACCCGCTTGAGGTTGTCGATCCACACCGGCACGAACTCCAGCTCCGGGCGCTGCCGGGCCAGGTGGTAGATGCCGCTCTTGAACGGCAACACCCCCTCTTCGGTATTGCGCGTGCCCTCGGGGAACAGGATCAGCGAGTTGCCTTCGTCCACCGCCTGGCACAGGCAGGCGATGGGATCGTGGTCGCGCTTGGCCGCATCGCGCTCGATCAGCACGCCATTGAACACCGCGTGGATCAGGTAGCGGCGCAGGCCGTCGCGCTGCCAGTAATCGGCCGCTGCCACCGGGCGGACCTGGCGCCGCAGGGTGATCGGCAACGCCGACCAGATCAGCACGAAATCGCCGTGGCTGGCGTGGTTGCCGTAGTACACGCGATGGTCGCTGGACGGTGCACAGCCCTGCCACAATGCGCGCGCGCCGGTCAGTGCGCGGATCGCGCCACTGCAGCTGCGTGCCACCAGATCAGCCAGCATGTCCTGCCCTCATCGTGATTGCATCCCTTGCGTGAGTCATCCGGATATCCGCAACCACAGCGCGGCCAGCAGCGTCAGCGCCTGCAGCAGTACGCACGCGCCCTGCCCGCGCAGCAGACCGCGCATGCCCTGCCAGCGCGCAGGCCAACCACGCGTGGGTGGCACCGCATCGCGCAGGCCCAAGGCCTGCAGCGCATCGTCGATCGGTCCCGGTGCGGCATCCGGATGCGCGGCCAGCAGGCCGTCCAGCAGTGCACGGTCGAAGCCGATCCGTGCAGCGAAGTACGCCTGGCCTGCACCGGCCAGCAGCGACAACAGCGCGATTGCCACCACCGGCATACTGCGCGGCGCCAGCAGCAACAGTGCCAGTGCGGTCGCCGCAAGCAGCGTGGAAATCACCGCCGGAATGCGCGCCTGGCGCAGCAGCGCGGCCATCGCCTGCACCTGCATCGCCGTGCTCATGCCTGCACCCCCGGCGCATCGTGGGCGTGCTGCGGCTGCACCGCCAGTGCGATCGCAGCGCGATGCCGTTCATGCAGCACGATCCACGGACAATCCAAGCGGAGCAGCCGGATCGCCGCATCGGCGCTGTCGGCATGGCCGCTGCGGCACAGCCAGGTCGCCACCGCTGCGGCACTGCGTGAATAGCCCAACGCGCAGCACACCAGCACCTGTCCACGCCGATGCCCGTGCGAGATCGCATCGGCGGCGCGGCGCAGGGCGTCCGGTGAGGGCGTGGCCAGGTCCAGCATCGGCACGCTGCGGTAATGGCGCACGCTGCCGCGGAACGGCAGCTCGGCGCAGACATCGACCACGGTCGGCATCGTCAGCACCGCACCGGCATCGGGCATGCGCCCCAGCCACACCCCATCGATCACCAGCTGCGGCTGCGGCGCACGTCGCGTCCACCAGCGCGCGTTCAACCACGCCGCCAACAGGTACGGCGCCAGCAACCAGCGCGCGGCCATGCTCAGGCGCCCGTCTTCCTGCTTCTGGAATACCGCCGTGCCCAACGCCGCATAGCCCAGTGCAACCAGCGCCAGCGACAGCGCCGGCCAGCCCAGCCACAGCACCCAGCCACTGAAGGTCAGCGCCAGGGACGCGCACAGCGCGCTGCCCAGTGCGTACAGCGCGGCCAGCCGCCAGCGCGCAGCATCGGCCGTCCACTGCCAGTGGGCAAGCGGCGAGCGTCCGTGCACCGGCCACAGCCATACGCACAGCCAGCCCACGGCCACGCCGGTAGGCACATCGACGAAGTGGTGCTGCCAGGTGGTCAGCACGGAAATACCGATCAGCGCGAACCACACATGCAGTGCGCTGCGCCACCATCCACGCAGGTGCTGCTCAAAGCGCACCCACAGCACCACCAGCAGCACGATGTGCAGCGACGGTGCCTGGTTGAAGGGTTTGTCGAAGCCCAGCAGCACGTCGAACAGCCAGCCGAACACGCCGCCGGTCTCCGGGCGCTCCAGGCTGAAGCGCAGCGGCCACAGCAGGAAGCAGCCCACCGACAACAACTGCGCGGTGAACAACCGCCGCGCGTGCATGTCCAGTTCGGCGCGTTGGGTGCAGATGAAGAACGACGCCACGTAGAACAGGTCGATGGACCAGTACGGGACGATGGTCCAGGCCTGGAACGGGATCTTCGCTTCCCAGTCGAACACGATCGAGGGCACGTACGGCAGGCGCCCGGCCATCGCATTGGCCAGGCCGTAGCTGAGGAAGAAGAATGGCCCCAGCAGCGCCAGCCAGACCAGCGCGCGTCGCCATGGCCGCGCGCCCTCGGTCATGGCAGCACCCGCCGTGCCAACGAGACGGTGAAGATGCCGAAGCGGTCGATGCGCTGGGTGACTTTCTCAAAGCCGGCCAGGCGCACCAGTTCGTCCATTTCCTGCTGGGTGCGGCGCCGCATCACCCAGGCCACGCCTTCGCGGTGGCTGGTCAGCGCGCGGGCGATGAACTCCAGCTGCGGGTGCCAGGGCTGGCCGGTGTAGACCAGGTAGCCGCCTTCGCGCATCGCCGCGGCGATGCCCTGCAGCGAGCGCAGCACCGCGTCATTATCGGCAAACAGTTCATACAGGCCCGATACCGTGGACAGCGTCGGCGCCACCGGCAGCGCGGCCAGCGAGGCCGCGTCGAATGCATCGCCCTGCTCGAAAGTGGCGATGTCGTCGGCGCCGAACGCGCTGATCAGCTTGCGACCGTCGATGACGTTGCGCTCGCTGAAATCGCGCAGGGTGATCGCCTCCGCACGGTGTTCACCCTGTGCCAGCGCGTCGAGCACGTAACGACCGTGGCCGGCGGCCACGTCCAGCACCCGCACCGGGCGACCTTCGCCATGCAGGTGCAGGGCGGCCAGCTGCAGCAGCTCGCGCACGTGGGTACGGCGGATGCGGATGCCGCGCCAGCCGATCGCGTCCAGGTAGTTGCGGTCGATCATGCGGCCCAGCGGTCCGCTGCCGCGCGCCTGGTCGCGATAGATGTAGTCCAGCGTGCTGCCCGAGTCGAAGCCGCTCTCCAGCCCCAGCGCGATGCCTTCGGACAGCCTGCCGCCGAAGCGCAGCCCGGCGCGGGTGAAGCGCCAGTAGGCGTCCTTGGCGCTGTTGCGCTGCGGCGGCCAGGACAGGATTTCGGCCTCGTCGAAAGTCGGCCCGTGGCGATGCGCGTCGCGCAGGCTGGGTCGTACCAGCGGCTGGGCGAAGCGCTCGCTGATGAAACGGCGGATGGAGGCGATGGCTGGCGCGCGGTCACGTTCGCCCAGGGTGTCGTGGAAGAAACCCGGCAGCAGGTGGCGTTCCTTGATCGGCGAGGACAGGCGCTCGTAGAAGCGGTCCTGCGGCGCACGATGCACCACGAAATCCGCGCCGGACACCAGCAGCTGGGTTGGCACGGTGATCGCCTGCGCATCGCCGACCACGCGGTCGGCGGCCTCGTACAGGCCAAGCAGCACCCGGACCGAGATCGGTCGGGTGATCAACGGATCGGTGCGGTAGCTTTCCACGCGCCCGGGATCATGGGTGAGCCACTGCGGCTTGACGTAGCTGTTGACGAAGAAGTTGCCACGCAGCTTCTGCATCAGCTTCAGCCCGGGCACCGCCAGCGGCACGTACAGCTTGACCTTGAACGCCGGCGATGCGAGCACCAGCGCACGTAGCGGCGGTGCGTAATCGTGCACCCAGGTCGCAGCGACCACCGCGCCGACGCTCTGGGCGATGATCGCGATGTCTTCCACACCGATGCCATGCTGCTGGCCGATGTGCGCGATGAAGCTGTCCAGGTCACGCACCAGCGCCTCGAAGCCCGGCGCATCGCCACGCTCACCGGGCGACTGGCCATTGCCGCGCGCATCCCAGGCGAATACCTCGGTGTCGGGCAGGTCCAGTTCGTCCACCAGGTGGGCGACACGGCCGGAGTGCTCATGGCCGCGGTGCAGCAGCACCAGCGCACGGCGCGGCGCGGCGGACGAGGCAGCCGGCCAATGCCGGTAAAACAGCGGTTGGCCATCGAAGCTGTGGAATTGCAGGTGTTCCTGTACGCGCATGCCTTACTCCGTTGTGTGTCTGCCCGCAGTGCCGATCAGGCCTGCTCCGCCAATCCGTTGCGCATCCGCCGCCACGCGGTCAGCAGGCACAGCGCCGCTGCCACCCACGCCACGCCGCTCACCACCGCTCCGCCGATCCAGCCCACTGCAAGCAGCACGCCGACCAGGCCGATCACGAAGGCGCGGTCACTTTTCCCCATGGGTCCGTCGTAGCGCCGACTGGCCCCCACCATCAGCCCCAGGACGCCAGCGTACTCGCAAACCGCCGCAAGCCACGTCAGCACCCAGATCGCGGTCGGATCGACCCCGGGCAGGCTGAGCAGGCTCAGGTACAGGGCCGCATCGGCCAGGACATCGCACAGTTCATTGAGGTAAGCCCCCAGCCGCGACTGCTGGCCGAACTCGCGCGCCAGCATGCCGTCCACGGCATTGAGTGCCATGCGCAGCAGCATCCATACCGGCAACGCCAGGTACCACAGCGGCTGCGCCGGTGCCCACGCGTAGACCGCGACCGCCACGGCCAGCGACACCACGGCGGCAGCGACGGTCACCACGTTGGCGGTAATGCCCGCCCGGTACAGACCCCGTACGCCAGGGCGCAGCAGATCCTGGAAACGCCCCTTCAATGCATAGATCGACATACCGCAACCTTCTCCTGACCTGTTCCACTGTATGGGTGCCTGCCACGGCAGGGAATTGCCTCGTTGCCGGGTGCGCTCATCCTGCTGCCATAAGTTGCCGCCACAGCTGCACGAAGCGCGGTGAATACCAATAGCCTTCGTTGCGCATCAATTGGGTGGGCAGATCATCGGCGAGCCGGTAGCGGCCGTCGAAGCGCTGGCCGAACTGCTGCTTCAGGCGGGCCAGGTGGGCAGGGTCGCTGTCGAGCATCGCGCACGCCAGCAGCCCCAGCCAACCGTCCACGTCGTCCGGCTCGCGGGTGAAGGCCTGCTCGAACAGGCGCTTTGCGTCCTGCGGGCGGCCCAGGTCCAGCAGCATGAAGCCGTAGTTGCGCTGCGCGTCGATGTTGTCCGGCTGCGCCTGCAGCAACTGTTGCATGCGCAGGGCAGCCTCGCCGGTGCGGCCCAGGTGGAACAGTACGTAGCCGGCGTGCTCCAGCAGGTCCAGGTCAGGCTGCGCCTGCGGCGGCTGCGCGCGTTGCAGTGCGTCCAGGCGCACCCACGCCGCTTCGAAGTCGGGCGTGGCCGCCGCGGGGTCGCCGGCCGACAAGGCCATCGCGGCACGGTTGAACCACGGGCGGTAGTCCTCGGGCGCTTCGTCGATGGCGGCCTGCAGTGCGGCGCGGGCGCCGGCGGCATCGCCACTGTCGCTGAGCGCGCTGGCCAGGTTGAGATGGATGCTCATGCGCTGTTCGCGCTGCGCGGCAGCGTCCAGGTCAGGCGCCGACGGCAGTGTCAGCGCGGTGCGGTATTCCTGCACGGCCTTGCGCGGCTGCTTGAGCTGCTGCAGGTACAGGTTGCCCAGGTTGAAGTGCGCGTCCAGGCGCTTGGGCTGCAGCCGCATCGCCGCGCGGTAGGCCTCCACCGCCAGGGCATGCTGGCCGCTGTCACCCAGTGCACTGCCCTGGTTGAGGCGCAGGCCATAGTTGTCGGGGAAGCGTGCCACGCCGTTGCCCGCCACCACCGCCGCCTCGCGGGTATCGCCCAGCTGCAGCAGCATGGCCGCGTAGTTGATGAAGGCATCGGGCGACAGGTTGCCGGGCAGCGTCACCAGGTGGGCGTAGTAGCGCCGCGCCTTGTCGGTCTGCCCGGTGCGGCTGTAGTGGTAAGCCAGGCGCTGCTGGATGTCCAGGTTGCCCGGCTCCAGCTGCGCGGCTCGCAGCAGGTCCTTCTCGGCCGCGCCATCATCGCCGAGTTCATGCAGCACATTGGCGCGGTTGAGCAGGCCGATGGTCTTGAGCGGGGCGCGCTGGATGTAGTCGTTGAACGTGTCCAGCGCGCGTTGGTGCTGCCCCAGCCGGGCCTGCGCCACGCCCAGGTTGAGCCAGCCGGTATCCAGGCCGGGATCCAGCCGTACCGCCTGCGCGAACAGGTCCGCCGCGGCCTGCCACTGCCCCGCCCGGGTCWGCGCCTGGCCCTGGTTGAACAGCAGCTGCGCCTGGTTTTCTGCCGGCAGCGCACCGGCCTGCGCGGCCACGGCCGCACGGTCGCCCTTGCCGCCCTGGCCCAGCAGCGACAGCCGGTTGGTCAGCACCCGCGGGTTGCCCGGGTCCTTTGCCAGCGCACGGTCGTAGGCGGCCAGCGCCTCGCGGGTGTGGCCGAGCCGCTCCTGGACTACGCCGATGTTGAGCCAGGTATCGGCATCCTCCTTGCCCAGCGCCAGGGCCGCCTTGAAGTCCTGCAGCGCGCCGGCCGCGTCGCCCATGTCCAATCGGGTCACACCACGATTGTAGGGATACAGCGGTTCGGTCGGCGCCAGCCGCATGGCCTGGCCATCATCGGCCAGCGACTGGCTGGACCGGCCCAGCGCGTGCTGGGCCAGTGCGCGGTTGCCGTAGTAGCCGGCCACCTGCGGCGATTGCGCGATAGCCTGGTCCAGCAGTTCCAGCGCACGCCGTGGCTGGCCCAGGTGGTGATACGCCTGCGCGGCGTGGAAGAGGATGTCGGCCGCCTGCCCGGTGCCCTCCGGGTCATCGCGATAGGCCCGCTCGTAGGCGGCGAACACCTCCAACATGCGCGCGTTGTCGTGCTGCTGGTTGAGCAGGAACAGGTAATTGCGGAACAGGCTGCTGGCGTGACCACCGGCCTGGAGCGCCGCCGCGTAGTCGGCCAGCGCGCCCACGGTGTCACCGGCCTTGGCCTTGGCGGTGCCTTGCAGCTGCAGGCTTTCGGCGTCGCTCGGGTCGGCCCGCAGCGCCTGTGCGGCGGCGGCCAGTACCCCGGCGTTGTCGTCGGTCGCCGCGGCGATGTAGGCCTTCAGCCGGTACAGGCGGGCCTGCTGCGGATCCAGGGCGATGGCCTGGTCGATCAGCCGCCTGGCGCCGGACCAGTCCTGCGCCTCGTAGGCCGCGTTGGCCTGCTGCTCCAGATCCTCGCTGCTGGTCCCGTCGGCATCGGCCGGCGCGTCGGCGCCCGAGGCGTCGCGCGCCGACGCCGCTGCCATCGCCACGTCCACCACCCGCACCGGCGCCTCGGCCACGCTGGCTGCGTCCTGCGCCTGCGCGGCGCCCATCAGGCTGGCCCACGCCACGACGCCGGCAAGCAGCGTCACCTTCCCTGTTGCTGTCGACACGATCTGGACCTGCAAATCCCTGGCAGAACGCGCAGCCTACCCTATCGCCCCGCGCTTCCGGCCAGCGCTGGTGCTTCCCGCCGTCAGGCCACGCCGGGCCACACAGCGCCTGGCCCGTGGCCGGCCCGGCGGCTGTGCCGGACGCGGCCGGCGGCGTCGATATCCGCCGGGCGGCCCCCTCGCCGGCCCCCACGGCCTACAATATCGGCCCCGCTCCGCTGCCGATTGCCCTGTCCCCATGACTGCTGATCTGTTGCCCGTTCGCCGGGCCCTCCTGTCTGTTTCCGACAAAACCGGTCTGATCGACCTCGCCCGTGCCCTGGCCGCCCGCAACGTGGAGCTGCTGTCCACCGGCGGCACCGCCAAGGCGATCCGCGAGGCCGGCCTGGCGGTCAAGGACGTGGCCGATGTCACCGGCTTCCCGGAAATGATGGACGGCCGGGTCAAGACCCTGCATCCGCTGGTGCACGGTGGCCTGCTCGGCCGCGCCGGGCTGGACGAGGCGGTGATGGCCGAACACGGCATCGGCGCGATCGACCTGCTGGTGCTCAACCTGTATCCGTTCGAGTCGGTGACGGCCAAGGCCGACTGCACGCTGGAAGACGCCGTGGAGAACATCGACATCGGTGGCCCGGCGATGCTGCGTTCGGCGGCCAAGAACTTCGCCCGCGTCGCCGTGGCGACCGATCCATCGCAGTACGCCGAACTGCTGGCCGAGCTGGCCGCCAACGATGGCCAGCTGTCGGCGGCCAAGCGCTTCGCCTTCTCGGTGGCCGCGTTCAACCGCGTGGCCCAGTACGACGCGGCGATCAGCAACTACCTCTCGGCGGTGGCCACCACCGACACCGCCGTGCCGGTCCGTACTGAATTCCCCGCACAGATGAATGCAAGCTTCGCCAAGGTGATGGACCTGCGCTACGGCGAGAACCCGCACCAGAGCGGCGCGTTCTACCGCGACCTGTCCCCGGTGGCCGGCACGCTGGCGACCTTCCAGCAGCTGCAGGGCAAGGAACTGAGCTACAACAACCTGGCCGACGCCGATGCCGCATGGGAGTGCGTGCGCCAGTTCGACGTGCCGGCCTGCGTCATCGTCAAGCACGCCAATCCGTGCGGCGTGGCCGTGGGCGCCGGCAACGGCGATGCTTACGAGCTGGCCTATGCAACCGACCCGACCAGCGCATTCGGCGGCATCATCGCCTTCAACACACCGCTGGATGCCGCCACCGCCCAGGTGATCCTGGACCGCCAGTTCGTGGAAGTGCTGATCGCCCCGGACTTCGAGCCGGCCGCGCTGGAATATGCACAGAAGAAAGCCAACGTGCGAGTGCTGCGCATCCCGCATGGCGACGGTCGCAACCAGTACGACACCAAGCGCATTGGTTCGGGCCTGCTGGTGCAGTCCTCCGACAACCGTGGCATGAGCCGTGACGAACTGAAGGTCGTGAGCAAGATCGCACCGACCGACAAGCAGTTCGCCGACCTGCTGTTCGCCTGGAAGGTCGCCAAGTTCGTCAAATCCAATGCGATCGTCTACGCCCGCGACAACCGCACCATCGGTGTCGGTGCCGGCCAGATGAGCCGGGTGTACTCGGCGCGCATCGCCGGCATCAAGGCGGCCGATGCGAACCTGGTGGTGGAGGGCTCGGTGATGGCCTCCGATGCGTTCTTCCCGTTCCGCGACGGCATCGATGCCGCGGCCGCCGCCGGCATCAAGGCGGTGATCCAGCCGGGTGGCTCGATGCGCGACAACGAGGTGATCGCGGCGGCCGACGAGCACGGCCTGGCGATGGTGTTCACCGGCGTACGCCACTTCCGGCATTGATCCAAGGAGCGACACGGATGTCCGCATCACCCCTGAAGTCCCTGCTCGCGCTGGCCATCGGCGCCAGCGCGGTCCTGGCCGGTTGCAAGCCGGCCGCCGACCCCGCCCCGGCGCAACCGGCGGCAACGGCCGCTCCTGCGGCTGCGCCTGCCGCGCCGGTCGCCCATGTCAGCCGCACCGCGCGGCTGCAGGCATTCCTGACCGCGCGCTACGGCAAGGCCGCCCGGCTCTCCGAACAGTGGCGCGGCCAGTGGACCCAGGACGACGAGAGCCGTCCAACCGATCTGCAGGTCTGTGCCGAGCAGCCGGTGGTGAGTGGTGACAGCTGGCAGCAGCTGCTGGCGGTATGCGGCGAGCTGGCGGACGCCGGCCATGCCGACCCCGGCACGATCGATTTCTACGTGCTGCGCCCAAGCGGCGACAGCTTCGAGGTAGCCGCCGAACTCACCGGCGGCACCTACGGCAGCAGCGGCCGTCCCGGCACGGTGCAGGTGATCCGCGCCGGCAGCGACTTCTACGGCTTCCGCAACGAGAGTGGCTGGTACGGCCAGGGTTACTCCCTGGAAACGCAGACGCTGATCCTGCCCGGTCCGAAGGGCCTGGTCGACGCCGGCTCCCTGCGCAGCCATATCGACAACAGCGCCGCCTACGACTGCGACGATGCCGACTTTGCCGAAGAATGCCGCACCCGGATGTTCAACATTGCGTTCGCCTACCGTTTCGATGACAGCGACCGCAGCGCCCGCACCTGGCCGCTGGTGATCGAAGAGACCGGCAGCGGCTGTGGCGGCAAACAAGTGCGCGCCGAGCATCGCTTCAGCCTGGATGCCAAAACCTGGACCTACACGTTCCCCGAAGCGTTGCAGCGCGAAAGCTGTCAGTGACGCGCGGGCGTCGCGCATGCCGGTGGCTTCTGGCGCTCGCGCTGCCTGCGCTGCTGGCCGGCTGCGGCGACCCACCCGCCGTCAACGACACGCCCCGCCGGGTGTTGGACAGCACGGTGGCGGTGGAGGACACGCTTTACCCCAGCGGTACCGATGCGCAGCGCCTGCTGGAATTCCTGCACGATCGCTACGGCGCCAGTGCCCGGCTGGACGCGCCCTGGCAGGATCGCTGGGACGACACCGACGTGCAGGCGCAGCGCCCGGTCACGCGCCAGGTCTGTGCACGTGCCACGATCGACACAGATGGCCATGTGCAGCACCTGCTGGCGGTGTGCCAGACCCTGGATGACGCGGCCAGCGTCGAACCTGGCCGGGTGGATCTGTACGTGCTGCGCGATGGGCAGACGCCGCTGTTCGGCAAGGACGAGAACGAGCGTGCGTTCTCCGAGACTCTCGGCGTCGACCGACCGCTGTGGGTGATCGCGCAACGGCTGCAGGGCCAGTACGGCCGCAGGGGCGCGCCCGGTACGGTCCAGATCGATCAGCTCGGTCCGCAGCGCCACGCTTTCCGCATTACCCATGCCGGGCTCCATCGCGGCACCGCAACGGTATCGCGCAGTTACATCGCCGTGCACGACGATCGCCTGCGCGAGGTCGCAGTGCTGTACGAACACATCGACAACCGCGCCGCCACGGGCTGCGGGAATGCGACAACGCCCTGCGATGCCCCGACCCTCGACCTGGATTTCGCCATTGCCGTGGGCAGCGGCGCTGCCGTGGCCGGGTATTGGCCGCTGACGGTACGCGTCCGCGGCCAGGGCTGCAGCGGCGATGGACGGCAGGACCACCGGCTGGAGTACGAACCGGGCACGCGTCGCTATGCGGTGCCCGCCGACCTGCAGCGAGAGGACTGCGAGGGGTAACCACGCCCTGCCCCGGTGCCATGCAGCACCGGCCCGCACCGCGTAAAATCGCGGTCCCGCCCCCTTACGCGAGAAGTGCATTGAAGATCCTGGTCATCGGCGCCGGCGGCCGTGAACACGCCCTGGCCTGGAAGCTGGCCCAGTCCGCGAAGGTGAGCGAGGTCCTGGTGGCCCCTGGCAACGCCGGCACCGCGACCGAGGCCAAGTGCCGCAACGTGCCGGTCAAGGTCACCGACCTGGACGGCCTGCTGACGCTGGTTGCCGCCGAAGGCATCGGCCTGACCGTGGTCGGCCCGGAAGTGCCGCTGGTGGCGGGGGTGGTCGACCGCTTCCGCGCCGCCGGCCACCGTATCTTCGGACCGACCGCCGCCGCTGCGCAGCTGGAGGGCAGCAAGGCCTACGCCAAGGACTTCCTGGCCCGCCACAACATCCCCACCGCGTTCTACGCGGTGCACACCGAGGTGGAGCCGGCGCTGGCCTATATCCGCGAGAAGGGCGCGCCGATCGTGGTCAAGGCCGACGGCTTGGCCGCCGGCAAGGGCGTGATCGTGGCGATGACCCTGGCCGAGGCCGAGGACGCCGTGCGTGACATGCTCTCGGGCAACGCGTTCGGCGATGCCGGCGCACGCGTGGTGATCGAGGAATTCCTCGACGGCGAGGAAGCCAGCTTCATCTCGATGGTGGACGGCACCACCGCGCTGCCGATGGCCACCTCGCAGGACCACAAGCGGGTCGGCGACGGCGACACCGGTCCCAACACCGGCGGCATGGGCGCGTACTCGCCGGCCCCGGTGGTGACCGATGAGGTGCATGCCCGCGTGATGCGCGAGGTGGTCAACCCGACCGTGCAGGGCATGATCGCCGACGGCATTCCGTTCACCGGCTTCCTCTATGCAGGCCTGATGATCGATGCCGACGGCGCGCCGAAGGTGATCGAATTCAACGTGCGCTTCGGCGACCCGGAAACCCAGCCGGTGATGCTGCGCCTGCAGTCGGACCTGGTGGACCTGCTCGACGCGGCCATCGATGCACGCCTGCACGCGGTGGAAGCGCAGTGGGATCGGCGTCCGTCGCTGGGTGTGGTCATGGCCGCATCGCCCTACCCGGAAACCCCGATCACCGGCGATGTGATCCACGGGTTGGACGCGGTGCCGACGAGCGCCAAGGTGTTCCACGCTGGCACGGTGCTGGACGCGCAGGGCCAGGTGCTGAGCGCGGGCGGCCGGGTGCTGTGCGTGGCGGCGCTGGGTGACAGCGTAGGCGATGCGCAGGCCAACGCGTACGCCGGCGTGGCGGCGGTCAGCTGGGAAAACGAGTTCCACCGCAACGACATCGGCTGGCGGGCGATCGCGCGGGAGCGCGGTTGAGCCCTGGATAGTCTCATGCGCTGGCTTGCAGTCAGCGCATGATTTTCCGTCCCGGCGCCGACCAGACGTAGAAATCAGGAGCCACCATCCATCATGGGGCCATCCGGCCGGCGTCCTGCTCCACGCTCATCGACGCAAGGAGAGCGTCAAGGCCGACTTCGGCGCAAATCGACTGCGCGTGAGCACGTGCATCAGGCTCAAGCAACCTGCCTGCCGCCTTCAATGCTTCGGCAGAGAGCGGTGAATCAAGTACCAAGGCATTTACCACCTGCTCTTGTATCCGTCGGTGGAGCTCGACCGCGAACTTTAGCTTTGCCAACTCCGCAGGATTCAATGCACTTGAGGCCTCATGACCATCCAGAGCCTCGTAGTAGTAAAAGTTCCCGTAGCTCTCAACGAATGAACGTGCAGAAATTTCGCAACATACGAAACGCCTGACAAGCATTGTCGCGCAATAAATACTCTGTTCCACATCTTGATCGTTCAGCATCAATTTTCTCCTACTTCTTCAACGGGAGCCATGGGGTGCCGTCGGCGTTGGTGACACCCGGCACATGACCATGAGGTTGCTGTGCTCTTGGATCGGGATGAGTAGAAGGTTTGTGGCCGCCATCGATCCGAACCCCAGTCGAACTGCCGTCAGGGCCCTTGGCTTGTACAAACCGCCCATCTGGTGAGCCTTCAATCTTGCCACCCGGAGGTGTCGGGATGGCGTTGCCTTTCGAATCAACGTAAATGGTTCCCCGCTCGCCACCCGCGGCTTTTCCACTTGTCCCTCCTTCGCTTCCCGTCTTTGTGTCGCCCGCTATCGACCCACCGTCCTGAAGTGCAGGTTCCGGAGTAGCCGGCTCGGCCTTTTGCACCAAGCCCTTTATAGCCCCCTCCAACTTGTTGCCAAGTTCAGCACGTCGCTCCGGTGTCGTCGTCGCGTAGTACGTAGCGCCAACCACGATTGGTATGATCAGCAATGGCACCAAAGCTGCAGCGTTTCGCCCGTCCGGGTCTGTAAACCTGTATGGGTTCCCGTTTGCGTATCGGTACCGGTTGAACTGCACCACAGGCTGCTGATATGCAGACACGGGATCTACCGACAGGAAGACGCCCAACTGCGGATCCATGTAGCGCTGCTGCATGTAGCTCAGGCCGGTAGCCGGATCACTCACATGCCCGGTGTAACCAGGCCCATTAGGAACCTCGTCGCCCACGACCGCCCCATAGGCCTCGTAGTCATATCTCCTGGTCACATTTCCGCTTGCGTCAGACTCAGCCACGACCGAACCTAGAGCATCGGTATGTATATAGGTGACCGTCTGGGCGCTAGCAGGCCAAATCGATGACAGGACGATCACCATCGCGTAGCACAGCAAGGCGAGTAGCGAAGTCGACGCTGGAATAACCTTCTTATTTTTGGTTCTTCTCCCATCTGAGGGGAGAAGGCGCACGGCCGGCCAGCTAGATTGTGGTTGTCGAGACTACAAACCGAGGCCGGCCGTGGCCAAGCTGGATTGTATGCCGTTGCTGGGAGGCTGGGCGGG
>NZ_JBFULO010000023.1:0-21558 GCF_054049855.1 Stenotrophomonas sp. P5_B8
ACCACACGCCGATCGAGCTGGAGCATTTCATCGGGATCATCGAGGCGGCCGCAGGACGCCCGGCGCACAAGGTCTACAAGTCGATGCAGCCCGGCGACATGGTCCGCACCATGGCCGACACCCGTCGCGCCCATGACGCATTCGGCTATGAACCGGCCACGCCGATCGAGCAGGGCCTGCCGCCCGTGGTGGCCTGGTGCCGCGACTATTTCGGCGATCACGCCTGACACACATCTCCCAATTCATCTTCGGATAACCTCGGGAGCGGAAAATGCGCGCTCTTTTTCGATCCCGGCCCTTCGCAGAGCCCGACCATGAGCCAACCCCAGTTGTCGGTCGTCGTCCCGGTCTTCAATGAACGCGACAACGTCACCCCCCTGATCGAGGAGATCACCGCCGCCCTGCGCGGACGGATCGACTTCGAGATCGTCTACATCGACGACCATTCGCGCGATGACACCCTGGCCGTGCTGCAGGGGCTCAAGGCCGCCAACCCGGAATTGCGGGTGCTGCACCACGTCAACCAGAGCGGGCAGAGCACCGCCGTGCGCACCGGGGTGAAGCATGCACGCGCGCCGTGGATCGCCACCTTGGACGGCGACGGGCAGAACGATCCGGCCGACATCCCCAAGCTGCTGGCCGCACGTGCGGCCGCCGCCCCGGAGGTCAAGCTGTTCGCCGGTTGGCGGGTCAACCGCCAGGACTCGGGCAGCAAGCGCTGGGCCAGCAAGTGGGCCAACGCGATCCGCGCGCGCATGCTGCGCGATGACACCCCCGACACCGGCTGCGGCATCAAGCTGTTCGAACGCGCCGCGTTCCTGGACCTGCCGTACTTCGACCACATGCACCGCTACCTGCCCGCGCTGATGCAGCGTGCCGGCTGGAAGACCGTCAGCGTGCCGGTCAACCACCGCCACCGCACCGCCGGGGTGTCCAAGTACAACAACCTGGGCCGGGCGCTGGTCGGCATCCGCGACCTGCGCGGGGTGGCCTGGCTGATCACGCGCAGCAAGCGCACCGCCGTGGAAGAACGCTGATGGAGCTGCACTGGCTCGACCAACCGTTGACCTGGCTGTACTGGACCGGCCTGCACGTAACCGGCTGGAAGCTGATCGGCTATACCGGCGCGCTGATGTTCGGCGGCCGCTGGCTGGTGCAGTTCGTGGCCTCCAAACGCGCCGGCAAGCCGGTGATCCCGCGCCTGTTCTGGTACATGAGCGTGGTCGGCAGCCTGATGACCCTGAGCTACTTCCTGTTCTCGGCCAAGCAGGACTCGGTGGGTGTATTGCAGAACCTGTTCCCGGCGTTCACCGCGCTGTACAGCCTGAAGCTGGATATCGCCCACCGTGGGTGGAAGCGGGACAAGGCGGCGCATTAGGGCGGGGCGACGGAACGCGTTCCGTCAATGCCACCCCCAGGTTCATGGGGCCCGGCAGGACCTTTGAACCATGCGCAGGGCCGCCGCCGGGTGCCATCATCGGGGTTTGCCGTCTCCCGGGAACCCCTGATCGTGAAATCACCGCTCGTCACCGCGTTGCTGCTCGCCCTGGCCCTTCCTGCCGGCGGCGCCCTGGCCGCTGCGCCGGCCGCACCGACCACCGCCCCGGCCAGCCTGGCTGTTGAAAGCCCCGCCGATGCGCAGTTCCGCGCCATCTACGAAAAGGAATGGAAGTGGCGCCAGGACGGCGGTGGTGCGGCCAGCGAGGATGAAGACGGCCCGGCCAACGCCACCCGCATGCCCGACGTGGGCGAGGCCGCCCAGCAGGCGCGGCTGAAGGTCTGGGACGACGTGCTGGCCCAGCTGGACAAGGTCGACCGCAAGGCGCTGTCGCCGGACAACCAGATCAACTACGCCATCTACCGCGACCAGGTGTTCAACCTGGCTGCCGAGGTGCGGCTGGGCGGCTATGAAATGCCGTTCAACGCCGACTCCTCGTTCTGGTCGAGCCTGTCGTTCATGGCCCGCCGCGAGATGAAGACCGCGACGGATTACCGCAACTACATCGCGCGCCTCAACGATGTGCCGCGTTACTTCGACCAGCAGACCGAGAACATGCGCGCCGGGCTCAAGCGCGGCTTCAGCGTGCCGCGCGCGGTGCTGGACGGCCGCGAGGTCTCCATCGCCACCGTGTCCGAACTCAAGGACCCGACCGCCTCACCGCTGTATGCACCGTTCAAGAAGCTGCCGGCCAGCATTCCCGCCGCCGAGCAGGCGCAGCTGCAGGCGCAGGCACGCCAGGCCATCAGCGACAGCGTGGTGCCGGCGTTCGGCAAGCTGCGCACCTTCTTCGTCAGCGAGTACGTGCCGCAGGCGCGCACCACGCTGGCGGCCGAGGCGATGCCCGGTGGCGAGGCGTATTACAAGCAGCAGATCCACCAATACACCACGCTGGACCTGACCCCGCAGCAGATCCACGAGATCGGCCTGAAGGAAGTGGCGCGCATCCAGGAGGAAATGAACGCGATCATCAAGCAGGTCCAGTTCAAGGGCAGCTTCGCGCAGTTCCTCACCTTCCTGCGCACCGACCCGCAGTTCTACGCCAAGACCCCGGACGAGCTGCTGTATCGCGCCGCGTGGATCTCCAAGCGCGTGGACGGGGTGATCGGCAAGTACATGACCCTGCCGCGCGCGCGCTTCACCATCGTGCCGGTGCCGCCGGACATCGCCCCGTTCTGGACTGCCGGGCGCGGTGGCATGGGCACCTACTGGCTCAACACCTACAACCTGCCGGCGCGACCGCTGTACAACCTGCCGGCGCTGACCCTGCACGAGTCCGACCCGGGCCATGCGCTGCAGGGTGCGCTGGCGGCCGAGCACGGCGACCAGCCCGAGTTCCGCCGCACCGCCTACATTTCCGCCTACGGCGAGGGCTGGGGCCTGTACTGCGAGAAGCTCGGCGTGGAGATGGGCATCTACGAAACCCCGTACGAGGATTTCGGCCGCCTGACCTACGAAATGTGGCGCGCCGCGCGCCTGGTGATCGACACCGGCGTGCACCACAAGGGCTGGACCCGCGAGCAGGCCATCGCCTACCTGCGCGACCACACCGCGCTGAGCGAGCATGAAGTGACCACCGAAGTGGACCGCTACATCTCCTGGCCGGGCCAGGCGCTGAGCTACAAGCTGGGCGAGATCGCGATCGTGCGCCTGCGCGCCCAGGCCGAAAAGGACCTGGGCGACCGCTTCGACGTGAAGGGCTTCCACGATGCCGTGCTGCAGCAGGGCTCGGTGCCGCTGCCGGTGCTGGAGCAGCAGATCCAGGCGTACATCGCCCAGCGCAAGGCCGCTGGCTGAGTACAACGGGGTC
Organism: Stenotrophomonas sp. P5_B8; assembly: GCF_054049855.1. Taxonomy (NCBI): domain Bacteria; kingdom Pseudomonadati; phylum Pseudomonadota; class Gammaproteobacteria; order Lysobacterales; family Lysobacteraceae; genus Stenotrophomonas; species Stenotrophomonas sp. P5_B8. Next base: position 3,309 of record NZ_JBFULO010000023.1, read on the forward strand.
GGCCGCGCCACGGCAGACCCCGCCAAGGTGAACCCATGCCGGCGGCTGCGATTGTGTAACGCGCAAGCCGCCGGCTACCCTGCCGGCATGTTCCGTTCTGCCCGCCCGCATTCGTCCCTGCTGCTGCGCCTGCTGATGCTGGTCGCGGTCGGCCTGGGCGTGTTCGGCACGGCGACGGCCTCGGCACTGGCCGACATCCACATCAGCCTGCATACCGATGCTGCGCCCACCGATGCGGCCACTCCGGGCAGCAGTGATCCCGATGCGAGTGACGGTGACCTGTTGCACGCGTTGGTCCATTGCGGGCATTGCCATGGTCATGGCGGCGTCCTGCCGATGGCCTCGCTGCCGTGGCTGCTGCCCACCGCGCCTGCGCACAGCGTGCCGGTCGGGTTGACCGCGCAGTTGCGCACCCAGCCGCCCGAGAGCCTGCTGCGCCCCCCGATAGCGTCCTGATGCCTTGCGGCCACGCGCCGCCGTTGTCCATCTGAACCGCTATCTGGAGAGTCCCCCATGTGGATGCGCATGGCAGCCCTGGCTGTCGTTGCGTTCGTGCCGTGCGTGTATGCGCAGGGTACGGATACGCCTGACCCGTTGACCCTCGACGCCGCCATCGCGCGCGTCGCCCACTATCACCCCGACCTGCGCCTGGCCGACGCGCAGCGCCCGATCTGGGAAGCCCGCCGCGATGCGGCGGCGCTGACGCCGCCGCTCACCGTCGGCGTCGAGCTTGAGAACGCGCTCGGCACCGGCGATGCCAGCGGCTTCCGTACTGCCGAGCTGACCGTCACCCTGGCCGGCGTGCTGGAACGTGGCGGCAAGCTGGACGCGCGTCGTGCAGTGGCCCAGGCCAACATCGACAGCCTGGCGCCGCAGCGCGAGACCGCACGCCTGGACCTGCTGGCCGAGGTCGCCCGCCGCTACCTCGCCATCACCGAGGCGCGCCAGCAACTGGGCATCGCCACCACCGACATCGAGCAGCGCAAGCGCGCGGTCGCCGCCGCGCGGTTGCGCCTGCAGGCCGGCGCCTCGCCCGAATCGGTACTGCTGACCGCACAGGCGATGCTGGCCCAGGCTGAACTGGACCGCGATCGGGCCCGCCAGGCCGACCAGTCCGCACGTGCCGCCCTGTCCGCGCTCTGGCGGCAACGCAATCCCGGCTTCAACGTGGTCACCGGCGACCCCATGCAGCTGCCGGCCCTGCAGGACTTTGCGGTGTTGGCCGAGGAACTGCAGCGCACCCCGGAACTGGCGGTACTGGCCGGTGAACGGCGCATCCGCGAGGCGCAGGTCCAGTTGGCACGCACCGCCGCGCGGCCGGATCTCAGCTGGCAGGTCGGAGTCCGCAACAACCGCGACAGCCGCGACAGCGCCTTCGTGGCCGGTTTCAGCCTGCCGCTGGGCAGCGTCGCGCGTGCCGCGCCGGAGATCCGCGCCGCCGAGGCCGAGCTGGCGCTCAACAGCGTCGAACGCGACGCACGCGCCCTGCAGCTGTACGCCACGCTGGCCGAGGCGCACGGGCGCTACCTGACCGCGCAGCTGGAAGTCACGCGTATGGCGCGCGATGTGCTGCCGCAGCTCAAGCGCGCCGAAAACGCCGCCGAGAAGGCCTGGCGCGCCGGCGCCATCAGCTACATGGAATGGGCGCAGCTGCAGGCCATGCGCATCGACGCGCGCCAACGCCAGCTCGATGCGGCCATCGCCGCACAGACCGCGTTGATCGAAATCCAGCGCCTGACCGGCCAAAGCATGGTCGCCGCCAGCGACACCCCCACGCCCCACGTGTCCACGGAGGACCGCCGATGAACCGTTCCGCACACCGCATCGCGCTGGCCGCCACGTTCCTGCTCGCTGCACTGGCCCTGACCGGCTGCGGCAAGGACGCCCCTGCAGCCGGCCCCGCCGACATCGACCCAGGGCACGCCGAAGCGGGCCACACCGACGGCGAAGACGACCATGACGCGCCGGAGCGCACCACCATCGCCGCAGCCATGGCCGAACAGGCGGGTATCCGTGTGGCCCCGGTCGCCGCCGGCACCATCGCCGACGAACACGACGTGCAGGGTCTGCTGACGCCCGTCGATGGCCGCGTGGCGCAGGTGATGGCGCGCTTCCCCGGCCCGATCCGTTCGCTGCGCGCCAACGTCGGCGACAGCGTCCGCGCCGGCCAGGTGCTGGCCAGCATCGAGAGCAACCTCAGCCTGACCACCTACACCGTCAGCGCGCCGATTGCCGGCGTGGTGCTGGCGCGGCAAGCGCAGGTTGGCGGCGTGGCGGGCGAGGGCACGGCGTTGTTCGAGATCGGCGACCTGTCCACGCTGTGGGTGGACCTGCATATCTTCGGCAACGATACCCAGCACATCACCGCCGGCGTCCCGGTCACCGTGTCGCGCATGACCGACGGTGTCAGCCAGACCACCACGCTGGAACGCGTGCTGCCCGGCACCGCCACCGCCAGCCAGAGCACCGTCGCCCGCGCCACGCTGCGCAACGACGATGGCCTGTGGCGGCCCGGTGCGGCGGTCAAGGCACGCATCGTGGTGGCGACCAAGCCCGCCGCGCTGGTGGTGCCGCTGGCTGCGGTCCAGAGCATGGACGGCAAGGACGTGGTGTTCGTGCGCGTCGGCGATACCTACACCGCCCGTGCGATCACCCTCGGCGCGCGCGATGCCGGCCAGGTCGAAGTGACCGATGGGCTGAAGACGGGCGAAGACGTCGTGGTCGAACAGAGCTACGTGGTCAAGGCCGACATCGGCAAGGCGGGGGCATCGCATGAGCATTGATCGCGTGCCGCGCGCGTCGCACCGCGGAGGACGCTCCCATGCTTGAACGCATCATCGGCGCCTCCATCGCCCATCGCTGGTTGATGATGACCCTCACCGCCGTGCTGGTCGCGGTCGGCATCTGGAGCTTCACCACGCTGCCCATCGACGCCACCCCGGACATCACCAACGTCCAGGTGCAGATCAACACCGCCGCGCCCGGCTACTCGCCGCTGGAGACCGAACAACGCATCACCTACCCGGTGGAAACGGTCATGGCCGGGCTGCCGCGCATGGAGCAGGCGCGGTCGCTGTCGCGTTACGGGCTGTCGCAGGTCACCGTGGTGTTCGAGGACGGTACCGACATCTACTTCGCCCGCCAGCAGGTGGCCGAACGCCTGCAGCAGGTGAAATCGCAGATTCCCGACGGCCTGGACCCGCAGCTGGGCCCGATCTCCACCGGCCTGGGCGAGATCTTCATGTACACCATCGACGCCGATCCAAAGGCACGCAAGCCCGATGGCACGCCGTACACCGCCACCGACCTGCGCACCCTGCAGGACTGGGTGATCCGGCCGCAGCTGCGCAATGTGCCCGGTGTTACCGAGGTCAACACGATCGGCGGCTTCCAGCGCCAGGTGCATATCACCCCGGACCCGGCGCGGCTGCGTGCGCTCGGCTTCACCCTGGAAGACGTCGCGCAGGCGGTGGAAGCCAACAACCAGAACGTCGGCGCCGGCTACATCGAGCGCAACGGCCAGCAGTTCCTGGTGCGCATTCCCGGCCAGGTGGCCAACCTGGAGGAGATCGGCAACATCGTGCTGGCCCGTCGCGAAGGCGTGCCGATCCACGTGCATGATGTGGCCGAGGTCAAGGATGGGCCGGAACTGCGCAGCGGTGCGGCCACCCAGAACGGCCACGAGGTGGTGATGGGCACGGTGGTGATGCTGATCGGCGCCAACAGCCGCGATGTCGCCCAGGCCGCGGCGGCGCGGCTGCAGCAGGCGCAGGCGAGCCTGCCCGCGGGCGTCACCGTCACCGCCAGCTACGACCGCACCGCGCTGGTGGACCGCACCATCGAGACCGTGGCCAGGAACCTGGTCGAAGGTGCGCTGCTGGTGATCGTGGTGCTGTTCCTGCTGCTCGGCAATTTCCGCGCCGCGCTGATCACCGCGGCGGTGATTCCGCTGGCGATGCTGTTCACGTTGACCGGCATGGCCCGCGGCGGCGTGTCGGCCAACCTGATGAGCCTGGGCGCGCTCGACTTCGGCCTGATCGTCGATGGCGCGGTGATCATCATCGAGAACTGCCTGCGTCGCTTCGGCGAACGCCAGCACGCCCTCGGCCGTGACATGACCCGCGCCGAACGTTTCGCCGAAACCGCCAGCGCCACTGCCGAGGTGATCCGTCCCAGTCTGTTCGGCCTGGGCATCATCACCGCGGTGTACCTGCCGATCTTCGCGTTGTCCGGCGTGGAAGGAAAAATGTTCCATCCCATGGCGATCACCGTGGTGCTGGCACTGACCGGTGCGATGGTGCTGGCGCTGACCTTCGTCCCGGCGGCGATCGCGCTGTTCCTCGGCGGGCACGTGCAGGAGAAGGAAAACCGCGTGATGGCTTGGGTGCGCCGGCGCTATGAACCGCTGCTGGCGTTCTCGCTGCGTCGCGGCCRCTGGATGGTGGCCGGTGCACTGGTGCTGGTGGTGGGCTGCGGCCTGCTGGCCACCCGGCTGGGCAGCGAATTCGTGCCCAACCTGGATGAGGGCGATGTCGCCATGCACGCCATGCGCATCCCCGGCACCAGCCTGACCCAGTCGATCCAGATGCAGAAGCAGATCGAAAACCGGCTGATGCAGTTCGCCGAAGTGGACAAGGTGTTCTCCAAGATCGGCACGCCCGAGGTAGCCTCCGACCCGATGCCGCCGTCGGTGGCCGATACCTTCATCATGATGAAACCGCGCAAGGACTGGCCGGACCCGCGCAAGTCGCGCGCGGCATTGCTGGGCGAACTGGAAGAAGCCGTGGAGCAGTTGCCGGGCAACAACTACGAGTTCACCCAGCCCATCCAGATGCGTACCAACGAGCTGATCTCCGGTGTGCGGGCGGACGTGGCGGTGATGCTGTTCGGCGATGACCTGGACACGCTGCTGGCGGTGGGCCAGCGCATTGCGGCGGTGGCGGGCAAGGTGCCCGGTGCGGCCGATGTGCGGCTGGAGGAAACCAGCGGCCTGCCGCTGCTCACCGTCACCCCCAACCGGGCCGCGCTGGCCGGCTACGGGCTCAACCCGGGCCAGGTGCAGTCGACCGTGGCCACTGCCGTCGGTGGCCAAGTGGCGGGACAGTTGTTCGAAGGCGACCGTCGCTTCGACATCGTCGTGCGCCTGCCCGAAGCGTTACGCCAGGACCCGGCCGCGCTGGCCGACCTGCCGGTATCGCTGGAGACCGCGCTGGCCGGCGAYGCCGACGAATCCAGCCGCAGCGGCAGCTGGAGCAGCGGCARTGCGCGTACCGTCCCGTTGCGCGAGCTGGCCACGCTGGGCAACAGCGAAGGGCCGAACCAGATCAACCGCGAGAACGGCAAGCGTCGCATCGTGGTCACCGCCAACGTGCGCGACCGAGACCTGGGCGGTTTCGTCACCGAGCTGCAGCAGACCATCGGCCGCGACGTGCAGGTGCCCAACGGCTACTGGATCGAATACGGCGGCAGTTTCGAGCAGCTGATCTCGGCCAGCCAACGCCTGGCAATCGTGGTGCCGCTGACCCTGATCATCATCTTCGCGCTGCTGTTCTGGGCCTTTGGTTCGGTCAAGGATGCCGCGATCGTGTTCAGCGGCGTACCGCTGGCACTGACCGGCGGCGTGCTTGCACTGGCCGCACGCGGGATCCCGCTGTCGATCTCCGCGGGCGTCGGTTTCATCGCGCTCTCCGGCGTGGCGGTGCTCAACGGCCTGGTGATGATCAGCTTCGTGCGCAGCCTGCGCGATAGCGGATTGCCGCTGGCCGACGCAGTGCGCGACGGCGCGCTCGGCCGCCTGCGTCCGGTGCTGATGACCGCACTGGTGGCCTCGCTGGGCTTCGTGCCGATGGCCTTCAACGTCGGCGCCGGCTCGGAGGTGCAGCGTCCGTTGGCCACGGTGGTGATCGGCGGCATCGTGTCGTCCACGTTGCTGACGTTGCTGGTGCTGCCGGTGTTGTACCGGTGGTTGCATCGGAAGGAAGAGGCTGGACCGGCCTGAATCGAACGGCGGCACGCCTTGCCGCGTGCCGCCATGCCGACGCCAAAGGCGGCGTCACCAATGCGACGGCTTGTCGATGGGCTTTTTCCCGGTCTGGATGCGATCTGGCAGCTGGCATGCTGCCAGTTCCTCGTCGCGAATGTGGCTCCGCGCCCAGTGCGCCTTCGCCGATAGTGATGACATCATGTTCCGGTGGGAGACCGCGCCGTCCTCTGGAGGACGTCGTGGCGTAATCACTCCAAGCCGGATGTGGGGAAAATCTGCTTTGATCGCACGAAGCATGGGTTCCACATCGCTTGTGTGTCCCCCATCGTTTTCTGGAAGCGGGCGCCATGTCGGGCCTCGTGCCCGCGCAGGAAGCAGTCCTGGGCGATGGTCGATGCATTGCCATGCGTCGAGAACCGGGCCAGGCAGAACGCGCTGAACTACCTGACCAACGTCACCTGGGACTCAGGATCCTGTTCGTGGAGCAAGCGGTGGAACAGCGCCACCCTGTCGATCCACTTATAGCGCGTTCCCCGGATACGGCCGTAGTAGAAGTTGTAGCCATCCATGTAGACGGCGGTTGCGTTGATCATGCACACGTTCCTTCGGGCATGAAAAAACCGCCTTGCGGCGGTTTTTTCGTCCCAAGCCGTTTAGCCAACTGAATGACGACGGCGAGGGCGGGGGCGTGCATCCATTACGGCAGCCCCTGCCGGGGAGGTCAAATGACCGGGTCACACTCTTTCATGGCAGTTCAACCTTGTTGTCGAGTCGGTATTCCCACCAACTGCCGGTCGATCAGATCGACTGCGTTGGCCACGCCGTTTTCGCTTTCCATCCCCCTGCCAAGTGCAGCCGCCCGCTCACGGGTCCCGGCGCGTTCGACGAAACCAATCGCATTTGCCAGGGTGTCGTGATCCAGCCGCTTCGGCGACAACGCTGCCGGTGCTACCCCCAACTGCTGCAACCGATCCGCCCAGAAGAACTGGTCGGCGGCGAACGGCATCACCAGCGAGGGCACGCCGGCGCGGCAGGCCGAGTGCGTGGTGCCGCTGCCGCCGTGGTGGATCACCAGCGCACAGCGCGGGAACAGAGCCTCGTGCGGGGTGGGGCCGACCACGAACACCTGCGGCGGCAGAGTGCCGCTGGGCACTCCGGCCCAGCCGGGAAACAGCAGCACCCGGCGCGGTGCCAGCGCCTGCAGCAGGGCGGGCAGCACATGGTCGCGGTCGAAGCCGGTCATGCTGCCAAAGCCGAGGTACACCGGCGCCGGTCCGGCGTCGAGGAAGGCCTGCAGGTCCGCCGGCGGTTGCCAGGCCAGGTCCGGGGCGCGCCATTGCCCGCAGATGCGGTGGTCGGCGGGCCAGTCCGCGGGCGGCGGCAGCAGGCTGGGCGAGATGCCGTACAGCATCGGCAGGTCGCGCCAGAGCGTGCGTCGCGGCGGCATGCCCAGCGCGCGTCGGGCGCGGTTGATCGGCCCGCGGAACGTCCGCCAGACCGCCTGGTTGACCAGCGTGTAGCTGAGCCGGTTGAGCGCGCCGGGCAGGCGTAGCCGTGGCAGGAACGGGGACAGGAACGCGCGCGTGGGGGTGAGCGGGATCATGCCGGTGCCGATCACCGGCAGGCCGTGGCGTTCGGCCACGGACATGCCCACGAACGCGGCGAGCCCGCCGGTCAGCACCGCATCGCAGCCGGCGGCCGCCGCGTCGGCCTGGCGCATCCACGCCGGCACGTGCTGGCGGGCCATCCGTGCCAGCCCGCGCGAGGCGGCCAGGGTGTCGTTGCCGCGCGATACCAGCGCCACCACCTCGTCATGGATGTCCCCTTCCAACGCCGCGTGCGGCACCCCCAGGTCGCGCGCGCTGCCGAGGGTGTCGCCTTCGGCCAGCAGCAGCACTTCGTGGCCGGCGGCGATCAGGCCATGGCACAGCATCACCAGGGGGCGGGTGTCGCCTTCGGTGCCATAGGTCAGGGCGAGCAGCCGCATGGGTGGGGTCCGGGTGGGGGAGGGCCAGTATTGCCGCCCCGGTGCAGCGGCGGCGCGAACAGGMGGGCCGGGCGCGCCCTGTGGACAACTTGCGCAGGCCCTTGGGCTGCGGCATAATGCGCGGCTCGCTGTGTCCAGAAACCTTTGGATCGGTGGCCGGGAACACGTCATCCGGCCTGCCCTCGACAGCGTAACCCTTTGATTCTCATGACGTGTGGCGGGAAACCGCCGAGGCCGCCGTCGCCCGGGCTATGGGCTGACAATTACTTTCATCGAGGTGCGCAATGTCCCGCGTATGCCAAGTTTCCGGCAAGCGAGTGCAGACGGGTAACAACGTCTCGCACGCCAACAACAAGACCCGTCGTCGYTTCCTGCCSAACCTGCACGAGCGCCGCTTCTGGGTTGCCAGCGAAAACCGCTGGGTCAAGCTTCGTGTTTCCGCGCATGCCCTGCGCACCATCGACAAGAACGGTATCGATTCCGTTCTGGCTGAGCTGCGTGCGCGCGGCGAAAAGGTCTGAGGAGTAAATAATCATGGCAGGCAAGCGCGACAAGATCCGTCTGATTTCGACGGCCAACACTGGCCACTTCTACACGACGGACAAGAACAAGAAGAACACCCCCGGGAAGATGGAATTCCTGAAGTACGATCCGGTCGTGCGCAAGCACGTCCTGTACAAGGAAGGCAAGATCAAGTAATCCGCAAGGATGCTTGAGCTTCCCCGAAAAAGACCCGCCCTCGTGGCGGGTTTTTTTTTGGTTCTTCTCTCGTCTGCGTGGTGAAAACCAAGCGCGCTGCGAACCTTTTCATGCGCGGTCGTCGGTGGGCCGGGCGCTGGGCCCCCATGCCCTTTCCGGCGAATGTCCCCCGGCCGCGATGCGGCCTCCTCCTTTATTTCGCCTCCAAGGGCATGGGGGCCCAGCGCCCGACCCACCGACCAAGGCAAGAAAACCCTGGCTTCCMCCTGCGTACCGCAAGCCGAGCCCCTTCGCGGTCGGTAGGCTCCTGGGCAAAATAAAGGAGGAGGCCGCCAGGCCGGGGGACATTTGCACCAGGGGCCTACCGGCCGCGAAGGGGCCCTCACGCGCGCGGCAGACCCAAACGGAGACGCCAGCCGATCCAAACGCACCTGCAATCCCGGCCACGCGCATATCGCCGCGTGCCATCTGCGACGTCCTTTGGAACCAGATGCTCCCTTCCATTGGAAGAAGAACTTTTTTCATGGCAGGCGCGATGGGGCTCCGACCGAATTGACGGGCAGCCGGCCAGCGGCCGGCACTACCGGGTGCATACACCGGGCATGTCAGAATGGATCGATACCTCCCGACGGGCGACGCGATGCTGTTCGAGTGGATGCTGGGCTCCTGGTTGTTGATGCTGGATTGGGTGATCCGGCTGGCCGCGCTGTTCTGGATACCCACCCGCACCACGCCCGGTGCGGCACGCAGCTGGTTGCTGCTGGTCGGCTTCGTGCCACTGCTCGGCTTGCCGCTGTACCTGCTGTTCGGCCACCCGTGGTTGTCGCGCCAGCGCGTGCAGCGCCAGGCCGAAGCCTCGCAGGTGATCCGCGAAGAGCAGGCGCTGCAGCCCCCGCTGCGCTGGACCCCGGTGCCCAACACCGCCACCGCCGAGATCGTGCCGCTGATCGAGCGGCAGGGCGACTTCATGCCCATCCACGGCAACGCCGTGGACCTGCACAGCGACTACCAGGCCTCACTGCAGGCGTTGATCGAGGATATCGACCAGGCCCGCGAGCGCGTCCACCTGCTGTACTACCTGATGTTCGACGATGCGGTGGGCGAGGCGATCGTGCAGGCATTGCAGCGTGCCGCCGCGCGTGGCGTGCACTGCCGCCTGCTGCTGGACGCGGTGGGCGCCAAGCGCGGCCTGCGCCATTATCGACGCCGCCTGCAGGCACTGGGCGTGGACGTGCGCGCGATGCTGCCCGGTGGCCTGCGCTGGCGCCGCAGCGGACGCATGGACCTGCGCAACCACCGCAAGATCGCGGTGATCGACAACCGCGTCGGCTACATCGGCTCGCAGAACCTGGCCCAGCCGGAGTTCGTCCCGGGCTTTCCCAACAAGGAACTGGTCGCGCGCGTGCGCGGCCCCGGTGTGGCGCACCTGGAGGCGGTGTTCGCCAGCGACTGGTACATGGAAACCGGCCAGCGCCTGGACGTGATGACCGCCGTGCCGGTGTGCTCGGCTGACGTCGCCACCCAGCTGTTGCCCAGCGGCCCGGCCTATCCCTTCAGCAATGCGCGCGATGCGGTCAACGCGCTGATCCATCTGGCGCGGCGGCGGATCGTGCTGGTCACCCCGTACTTCGTGCCCGATGAAGCCACGCTCAGCGCGTTGCGCATCGCCGCGCTGTCCGGCGTGCAGGTGCAGCTGATCCTGTCGGCCAGCAGCAACCAGCGGCTCACCGCGTGGGCGCAGGAGGCCTATTACGATGAGTTGCTGCGCTGTGGCGTGCGCATCGCGCTGTACGAGCCCTGTTTCCTGCATGCCAAGCACCTCACCGTGGACGAGGACATCGCGCTGGTCGGCTCGATCAACCTGGACATCCGTTCGTTCGCGCTCAACGCCGAGATCGGCATGCTCTGTTACGACACCGGCATCGTCGCCCAGCTGCTGCAGATCGAAAGCGACTACCTGCTGCAAGCGCGCCACCTCGAGCTGGACACCTGGCGCCAGCGTCCGGCGTGGCGGCGCAGTCGCGAAGGCATCGCGCGCCTGGCCGATGCGTTGATGTGAGCGTGTCGCCAGCGTGCGCGCAGGCATCGCCTACAATACCCGCATGAGCGCATCCGATTCCCACCGCCAGTGCGACCTGGCCATCGTCGGCGGCGGTGCGGCCGGCGTGCTGGTCGCGCTGCATGCCCTGCGCAGCGCGACCCGCGCGGTGCACATCGCCTTGTTCGAACCGGCCTCGGTGCTGGCCCAGGGCATCGCCTATGCCACGCCGTGGCCGGAGCATCTGCTCAACGTGCCGGCCGGCAAGATGAGTGGGCTGCCCGAGGCGTCCGAGGATTTCCTCGATTACCTGCAGCAGGTCGATGCGTTCCCCGCGGTGTCGCGTGAGGCGCTTGCGGCCGAGTATGTGCCGCGACGCTTCTACGCGACGTACCTGCAGGCCCGGCTGGAACAGGCACAGGCGGCCAGCCCGGCACGCCTGAGCGTGGTGCACGAGGCGGTGATCGGTCTGCAGCCGGCGTCGACCCCCCGGCATCTTTCGCTGGCCAATGGCGAGCAGTGGCAGGCACGCCWGGTGGTGCTGGCCTGCGGCAACAGCATGCGCCCGTTGCCGGTGCCCGGCGCCGAGGCGCTGCCGCCGGGCAAGGTCGTGGATGCCTGGGATTACGACGGCGTGCGCCTGCTGGCCGGCGATGGCGACCTGGCCATCATCGGCTCGGGCCTGAGCATGGCCGACAGCGTGGTGGCGTTGGCCAACGCCGGGCATTGTGGCCGCATCCACGTGCTGTCCCGTCACGCGCTGCTGCCGTTGGCGCACGCGCACGGCGGCGCGGCCACGTTCGATCCGCAGCCGTTGCTGGCCATGCCATTGCGACAGAAGCTGCGCGCGCTGCGCGGTCACGCACGCGATGCGGTCGCGCAGGGCCTGCCGTGGCAGAGCGTGATGGACCGGATCCGTGCGCTTGGACAGGCCCTGTGGTTGAGCCTGGAGGCGGCCGACCAGCGCCGTTTCCTGCGCCATGTGGTGCGCTACTGGGACGTGCATCGCCACCGCATCGCCGAGCAGGTAGAGGCGCAGGTGGACGCGCTGGAACGGTCCGGACAGCTGCAGCGGCATCGCGCGCGACTGGACACGGTACTGGTGCTGGACGGCACCCTGCAGGTGCACGCGCATGGCGCCGATGGCGGCCTGGCGCCCCTGCAGGTGAGTGCGTTGATCAACGCTACCGGCGTGGAAACCCGCGCCATCGCGATGCGCAATCCACTGGTCCAGCAACTGCTGGCCAATGGCCACGCGCGCCCGGGTCTGCACGGGCTTGGGCTGGATACCTCGGTGGCGCATGCTGAACTGCTCGCGGCCAACGGCCAGCCGCATCCCGACGTGCAGGTGGTGGGCAGCCTGCGCATCGGTACGCTGTGGGAAAGCCTGGCCATTCCGGAACTGCGGGTGCAGGCGCAGCAGGCCGCCGTGCGCGCGCTGGGCCGATGCCCTGCGTAGGTGGGCCAGCTGCGACACCTCGCGGTATCGGCTGACGCGAGGTATTGAAAGGGCTCATGCCTCTGTCTCGATCTTCGCATTGGTGACGGTGCGCATACCGATCTAGGCTGCTGCCTTTCAGACCGGGAATACGCATGACGTCCACCTTCGACCTGAACGCCCCACGCGGTCTCCGTGCCCAGGCGGTGACGCGCCGTCTACTGGTCGTACTGGGTGCAGGCATGCTGCTGTCTGCCTGCCGGCCAGCAGACAGTGCCGATGCCGCCGTAACCGGCGCGCCGGCCAGCGCCGCGCCGCCCGTGGCCAGGGCAGTCGATGACATTCCGGCCTGCCCGGCCGGTGCCAGCGTCATGGACGGCTGGAACGATCGCGCCCCGCCACGGCGCATCTTCGGCAACACGTGGTATGTGGGCACCTGCGGGCTGTCGGCGGTGCTGGTGACGTCCGACCAGGGGCATGTGTTGATCGACGGGGGCACCGTGGCGGCCGGTCCCCTGATCGAGGCCAACATCCGTGCACTGGGCTTCGATCCGCACGCGGTGAAGTACCTGGTGAATTCGCATGAACACTCCGACCATGCCGCCGGCCTGGCCCACCTGCAGGCGGCCACCGGTGCCCCGCTGCTGGCGCGTGCACCGGCGGTTGCCACGCTGCGCAAGGGCAGGAGCGACCGCAGCGACCCGCAGTACCTCGAACCGGGCGGGACCTTCCCGCCCGTGGCCGACGTCGCGGTGATCGGCCACGGCGAGGTGGTCCGTGTTGGTCCGTTGGCGCTGACCGCGCATGCCACGCCGGGCCACACCCCCGGCGGCACCAGCTGGACATGGCGTTCCTGCGAGGGCGCACGCTGCCTGGACATCGCCTACACCGACAGCGTCAGTGCCATCTCCGATGCGCAGTACCGCTACCTGGATCATCCAAAGATGGTGGCCGCATTCGGCCGCGGCCTGGACACCCTTGCCGCGCTGCCCTGCGACATCCACGTGACGCCGCATCCGCTGGGCAGCGATCTGTTCGCCCGCCTGGCGGGCGATGGCACGCCGCCATTGGTGGACGCGGGGGCCTGCCGGCGTTACGCGCAGAACGGACGCGCCCAGCTGGACGCGCGCCTGAAGGACGAGGCTGCCGGCCGCAAGCCCTGACGCAGGGAGGGCGCGGAGGGCGTAAAATAGCCCGATGGATGTCTCCCACTTGCTCGACGGGCTCAACCCCGCCCAGCGCGAAGCTGTGTCCGCCCCGCCCGGCCACCATCTGGTGCTTGCCGGTGCCGGTTCCGGCAAGACCCGCGTGCTTATCCACCGCATCGCCTGGCTGAATGAAGTCTGCGGCGTGCCCACCCATGGCATTTTCGCGGTGACCTTCACCAACAAGGCCGCCGGCGAGATGCGCCACCGCATCGACCTGCAGCTGCCCCAAGGCAGCCGCGGCGCGTGGATCGGCACCTTCCACGGGCTGGCCCACCGCCTGCTGCGCCTGCATTACCAGGACGCCAAGCTGCCCGACAGCTTCCAGGTGCTCGACTCGGACGACCAGCTGCGCCTGGTCAAACGCGTGGTGCAGCAGCTGGAGATCGACGACAGCAAGCATCCGCCCAAGCAGATCGCCTGGTGGATCAACGAGCAGAAGGACGAAGGTCGTCGCCYGCAGCACATCCAGCCCGAGCCGCACGATGCGTGGCTGGAAACCATGCGCCAGGCCTACATCGCCTACCAGGAGCGCTGCGACCGCGCCGGCCTGGTCGACTTCGCCGAGCTGCTGCTGCGCGCGCATGAACTGCTGCGCGACAACCCGGCGCTGCTGGCGCACTATCGCTCGCGTTTCCGCGAGATCCTGGTGGACGAGTTCCAGGACACCAACGCCATCCAGTACGCCTTCGTGCGCGTACTGGCCGGTGACAGCGGCCACGTGTTCGTGGTCGGCGACGATGACCAGGCCATCTACGGCTGGCGCGGCGCCAAGGTCGAGAACGTCCAGCGCTTCCTGAAGGATTTCCCCGGCGCGCAGACCGTGCGGCTGGAGCAGAATTACCGCTCCAGCGCCAACATCCTGGGCGCGGCCAACGCGGTGATCGCGCACAACCCGGACCGTATCGGCAAGGAACTGTGGACCGACAGCGGCGACGGCGATCCGATCGACCTGTACGCGGCCTACAACGAAATGGACGAGGCGCGTTACGTGGTCGAACGCGCGCGCCAGTGGGTGCGCGACGGCGGCAGCTACGGCGATGCCGCAGTGCTCTACCGCAGCAACGCGCAGTCGCGTGCCTTCGAAGAAGCGCTGATCTCCGAACAGGTCCCGTACCGCGTATACGGCGGCATGCGCTTCTTCGAGCGTGCCGAAATCAAGGACGCGCTGGCCTACCTGCGCCTGATGACCAACCGCAACGATGACGCCGCCTTCGAGCGTGCGGTCAACACGCCCACCCGTGGCATCGGCGACCGCACCCTGGATGAAGTGCGCCGGTTGGCGCGCACCCACGCGATCTCGCTGTGGGAGGCCACCATGCTCACTACCCAGGGCAACGAACTGGCCGCACGCGCACGCAATGCGCTGGCCGGGTTCCTGACCCTGGTCAACCAGCTGCACGGCGAAGCCGGCGAGATGACCCTGGCCGAGCGCATCGACCACGTGCTGGTGCGCTCGGGCCTGCGCGAACATTGGTCCAAGGAAAGCCGCAACGCGCTGGATTCGGAATCGCGCGCGGACAACCTGGACGAACTGGTCTCGGTGGCCTCGCGCTTCGTGCGCCGCGAAGACGACATCGAAGAAACCGGCGAGACCATGAGCGAACTGGTCGCGTTCCTGTCCTACGCTTCGCTGGAGGCCGGCGAAGGCCAGGCCCAGGCCGGCGAGGAGGGCGTGCAGCTGATGACGCTGCATTCGGCCAAGGGCCTGGAGTTCCCGATCGTGTTCCTGGCCGGCATGGAAGATGGCCTGTTCCCGAGCGCACGCTCGCTGGAAGAGAGTGGCCGGCTGGAAGAAGAGCGTCGCCTGGCCTACGTGGGCATCACCCGCGCGCGCCAGAAGCTGGTGCTCAGCTACGCCGAGTCGCGCCGCATCCACGGCCAGGAAAACTACAACGTGCCCTCGCGCTTCCTGCGCGAGATCCCGCGTGAACTGCTCAATGAAGTGCGGCCCAAGGTGCAGGTCTCACGCACCGCCTCGCTCGGCGCCAACCGGGTGATGGGGCACGCCGCGCTGGAAGCGCCGCCGCTCAAGCTGGGTGCGATGGTCAACCATCCCAAGTTCGGCGAAGGCATGGTCACCGACTACGAAGGCAATGGGCAGCATGCCCGCGTGCAGGTCGAGTTCGCCGATGCCGGCAGCAAGTGGCTGGTGATGGCGTACGCCAACCTGACCGTGATTTGAGGGTGGCGCGCCACGGATGACGCGCCACGTCCTCTTCATCTGCAGCCAGAACCGCCTGCGCAGCCCGACGGCCGAGCAGGTGTTCGCCGATTGGCCGGGTGTGGAGACCGCATCGGCCGGGCTCAAGCCCGATGCCGACGTGCCGGTCAGCCCGGAGCTGCTGCAATGGGCCGACCTGATCATCGTCATGGAGCGTGCCCACCGCAGCCGCCTGTCCAGCCGTTTCCGGCCATGGTTGGGCGGCAAGCGCATCGTCTGCCTGGATATTCCCGACGACTACGATTTCATGCAGCCGGCGTTGGTGGCGTTGCTGGAACGCAAGGTACCGCCGCTGCTGCGGTAGAGCCGAGCCATGCTCGGCTGCTCTGCTCTGCTCTGCGCGGTGCCATCGCCCCGTCCAACCGGCGCTGCCTGTTACGTAGCCGGGCATGGCTCGGCTCTACAATGGTTGGCCTTTCCTCCAGCCCAGGCCGCCTCATGACCGATTCGCCGATGCACATCACCGTCAAGTTGAACGCAAAGCTCCAGCCCGAGCATCGCCACGAGCTGTTCGAGGATCCGCTCGACGCGCTGCTGGAAAATGCAGGCCTGGGCCAGCTCACCGGCGGCGGCACGGCATTGTCCGATGAGGGTGAAGTGGAGTACGGGGATATCGAGATCGCGCTCAACGATCCGGCTTCGCTGCCGGCGGTGATCGAACTGCTGGAACAGCTGGGCGCGCCGAAGGGCTCGCTGATCCAACGTGCCGGTGAGCCGGATCAGGCGTTCGGCGTCACCGAAGGCCTGGCCCTGTACTTGAACGGCACCGACCTGCCGGACGAGGTGTACGCGCAGTGCGATTCGAACTATGTGTTCGAGCAGATCGTCGAGCGCATCGAAGGCGTGGGCGAGATCTGCAGCTGGTGGCAGGGACCGACCGAAACCGCGCTGTACCTCTACGGCGTGTCGTTCGAGACGCTGCGCGAGCGCATCGCCGAACTGGTCGCGACCTATCCGCTGTGCCAGGGCGCGCGCGTGGTGAAGATCGCCTGATCCCCGTCAAGCCATGCCGGGTTTGCGGGTAGCCGACCAACGGTCGGCTCTACGGTGTGCCGGATCCACGTAGAGCCGACCGTTGGTCGGCTGCCGTTCGAAGCACCCCAACCCTCACTCCGTATCGACCGCTCGCGCCGCCCCACGCACCTGCTCCCAGTCCAGGCCGAACAGCACTAGCCACAGACCGCTGCCGATCTCGCCCAGCGAGGCCGGCAGGGTGGCGTAGTCGGACAGCAGCGTGGTTGCATAGCCGCGGATCAGCAGCTCGCCGAACACGCTGAGCACAGCGCCCGCGCCGCCGACCATCAGCAGCGCGCCGGGCACGCGCGGGATGGCGCGCGTGCGCCACACCCGCCCGCCGCACGGCAGCAGCCACAGGCGCCAGAACAGGCTGGCCAGGAAGATGTGGCTGCTCCAGCTTTTCAGTGCACCCAGCGCCAGCGCCTGCCGCTGCGCGGCGGGAAGTGCCAGGGCGCGCGCACGGCGGGTCCGTGCGGCCTTCATCGACCGCGACTCATCCGCCCGGGTCCGGCACTCATCCCGGATTTCACCGGATTCGTCGCCTGCCGCTTGTGGCGCACACGCACCGCGCCCAGAGTCTGGCGCTGTCCGCTGGGAGCGCGCAAATGAACAAGGGAATTCCGTACCTGCTGGCTGTTCTGGTCGCGCTGACGCTGTCGGCGGGCTGGGCGGCGCCGGTGCTGGCCCTGTTCGAACACGCCTACACCTGCCTGCAGACGGGGGGCGGCCTGGACCTGGTGCGACTGCGGTGCGAAGCGCGCCCCAGCGGCCTGTGTGCGTTGCTGGCATCGTGGCCCTTCTGGACCACTGCCGGCGTGCTGGGGCTGACGGCGATTGCCGCCACGCGCCTGCCCGGCCGGCGCATGAGCCCGCGCTGACAGCCGCACCGCCGCGTCTACCCGGAACAGGGCCGGCGCGGCATCATCAGCAGCCACACCAGGAATCGACCATGGCGCTGAGCGAAAAGGAAAAGATGCTGTCCGGCCAACCCTACCGGCCGGGCGACCCTGAACTGCAGGCCGAGATGGCCGCCGCCAAACACTGGATGGTCCGCTACAACGCCGCCCTGGCCGAATCGCCGGCGGTGCGCCGCACGCTGCTGCGGGAGCGGTTGGGTGCGGTGGGCGAGGGCGCGGTGATTCGCCCGCCCTTCCATTGCGACTACGGCAGCCACATCCAGCTCGGCGAGGGCGTGTTCCTCAACTACAACTGCGTGATCCTGGACGTGGCCGAGGTCAGTATCGGCGCCGGCACCCAGATCGGGCCGGCGGTGCAGATCTATGCCGCCGACCACCCACGCGATCCGCACGCACGTGCCGACGGGCTGGAGTTGGCCAGGCCGGTGCGGATCGGCCGCAACGTCTGGATCGGCGGTGGCGCGATCGTGCTGCCCGGGGTGAGCATCGGCGACGATGCGGTGGTCGGTGCCGKCAGCGTGGTCACCCGCGACGTGCCGGCCGGTGCCACCGTAGTCGGCAATCCGGCGCGGGTCGTGCCCCGGCGCGATTGATCTGGCGCAAGGCGCAGCCTCCACACCGGGTGTGCAATGGTGTCCACCCCATTGTCACCGTGGACGGAGCCCTGCCATGTACAAGCGAATCCTGATTGCCACCGACGGGTCGGAGCTGGCCGAAAAGGGGCTGCTCAAAGGCCTGGAGC
>NZ_JBFULO010000024.1:0-21518 GCF_054049855.1 Stenotrophomonas sp. P5_B8
GCATTCCCCTGCGGGTGCTGTCTGCGGACAGCCCCGTGACCGTGTTGATCCACCAATGAAGCCGGGACCCATGGAAGAGCAAGAACGACGCGAACGCATTGAAGAACTGGCGCGCCAGATCTGGGAGGCCGAGGGCCGCCCGAACGACCAGCACCTGCGCCATTGGGTGATGGCCGAGCGCCTGCTGGAGGCCGAACTGCAGGCCGCCACGGGCAAGGAGCGTGGCCAATGAACGGTCGGCCGACGGTGCAAACCTCCCGCCTGCGCGCGGGCCGCCCCTTCCCGCTGGGGGCCACCTGGGATGGKCTGGGGGTCAATTTCTCGCTCTACAGCCGGCACGCCACCAAGGTGGAGCTGTGCCTGTTCAACGAGCGCGGACGCGAGGTGGAGCGGATCGTCCTGCCCGAGTACACCGACGAGATCTGGCACGGCTACCTGCCCGATGCCCGCCCGGGCCAGCGTTATGGTTACCGCGTGGACGGCCCGTACGCACCCGAAGCGGGCCATCGTTTCAACGCCAACAAGCTGCTGCTGGATCCGTACGCCCGGCAGATCGTGGGCCAGCTCAAGTGGGCGCCGGCGCTGTTTGGCTACACCGTCGGGCACCGCGACAAGGACTTGAGCTTCGACAAACGCGACAGCGCTCCGTTCATGCCCAAGTGTGCGGTGGTCGATGACGCCTTCACCTGGGGGCGGGATCGCCCGCCGGGCGTGGCGTGGGAAGACACGGTCATCTACGAAGCGCACGTGCGCGGCCTGACCATGCTGCACCCGGACGTGGCCGAATCGGCGCGGGGCACGTTCTCCGCGCTCAAGCAGGACGGTTTGCTGGACCACCTGAAACAGCTCGGCGCCACCGCGCTGGAACTGCTGCCCATCCACGCCCATGTGGACGACCAGCACCTGCTGGAGCGCGGCCTGCGCAACTATTGGGGCTACAACACCCTGGCCTTCTTCGCGCCGGACCCGCGGTTGCTGTCAACCCATGCGATCGCCGAGTTCAAGCAGATGGTGGCCTGCGTTCACGCCGCCGGGCTGGAAGTGATCCTGGACGTGGTCTACAACCACACCGCCGAAGGCAACGAACTGGGCCCGACCCTGTCCTTCAAGGGCATCGACAACGCCAGCTACTACCGGCTGGCCGACAATCCGCGCTACTACATCAACGACACCGGCACCGGCAACACCTTCGACCTGACCAACGCCGGCGCGCTGCGCATGGTGATGGACTCGCTGCGCTACTGGGTGCAGGACATGCACGTGGACGGCTTCCGCTTCGACCTGGCCACCATTCTCGGCCGCGAGCGCTCCGGCTTCGACCCGTCGGGCAGCTTTCTCGACGCGGTGCGCCAGGACCCGGTGCTGAGCCAGGTGAAGCTGATCGCCGAGCCGTGGGATATCGGCCCGGGCGGCTACCAGCTGGGGCAGTTCGCGCCGGGCTGGGCCGAATGGAACGACAAGTTCCGTGACAACGTGCGGGCACTGTGGCGCGGCGATGGCGGCCAACTGGCCGAGTTCGCCACGCGCATCATGGGCTCGGCCGACCTGTTCAATCACAAGGGTCGACGCCCGGCGGCGTCGATCAATTTCGTTACCGCCCACGATGGCTTCACCCTCAGCGATCTGGTCAGCTACAACGACAAGCACAACGAGGCCAACGGCGAAGACGGACGCGACGGCAGCGACCACAACATCTCCTGGAACCACGGTACCGAAGGCCCGACCGAGGATCCCGACGTGCTGGCACTGCGTGCGCGGCAGATGCGCAACCTGCTGGCGAGCCTGCTGTTCTCGCAGGGCACGCCGATGCTGCTGGCCGGCGACGAGTTCGGGCGCACCCAGCAGGGCAACAACAACGCCTATTGCCAGGACAACGCGCTGACCTGGATGGATTGGGCGCAGGCCGGCTCGGAGCCCGGCGTGCGCCAGGCAGCGTTCGTGCGCAAGGCGCTTAAGCTGCGTCGCCGCTATCCGCAGCTGCGTCGCGGGCGCTTCCTGGACGCGCGTGACGACATGGCCGATACCGCGATCGAATGGCTGCGCGCCGATGGCGGGGTCATGCACGAAGCGGACTGGAACGATCCCGAGGCGCGCGTGCTGATGCTCAAGATGGGCGGCAACGCGCTGCAGGGCGGTGAACCCGGCCCCGAGCATGAAACCCTGCTGTTGCTTTTCAACGCCGGCCATAGCGAGGTGCGCTTCGATGTGCCGGTGCTGCCCGGGCGGCATTGGCGGGTCCTGCTGACCAGCACCGACGGCCCCGTCCCGGCGCTGGACCCGCAGGGCGGGCTCACGCTGCCCGAGCGGAGCATGGGCCTGCTGACCAGTCGCCGGGTGCGTGCTCCCGAGAGGACCCCATGATTGCCATGACCCCCGCGCAGACCGGCAAGTACGACGTGGTGGTGGTGGGCGGCAGCTACGCCGGCATGTCCGCCGCGCTGCAACTGGTGCGGGCGCGTCGCAACGTGCTGGTGATCGATGGTGGCACGCCACGCAACCGCAACGCGCTGGTGGCGCATGGATTCCTGGGCCGGGAGGGGATCGCGCCTGCGGAGATCGCGATGCAGGCACGGCAGGAACTGATGGCCTATCCGACCTTGACCTGGCTGACCGCAACGGCGGTGGCTGCGTCGGCCGAGCCGGATACGC
Source organism: Stenotrophomonas sp. P5_B8 (assembly GCF_054049855.1). NCBI lineage: Bacteria > Pseudomonadati > Pseudomonadota > Gammaproteobacteria > Lysobacterales > Lysobacteraceae > Stenotrophomonas > Stenotrophomonas sp. P5_B8. Next base: position 2,650 of record NZ_JBFULO010000024.1, read on the forward strand.
CGTTCAAGATCACCTGCGAGGGCGGTCAGACATTCAGTGCCGACCGTTTGATCCTTGCCTATGGGGTGACCGATGCGCTGCCCGATATCGACGGGGTCGCCGAGCGCTGGGGACGCAGCGTGCTGCACTGCCCGTACTGCCACGGCTATGAGCTGTACGAAGGCCGGATCGGGGTGATCGGCTGTTCCGACGATGGCGGCGCAGGGCAGGCGCTGCTGCTGTGCGACTGGGGCCAGGTGACCCTGTTCTGCAGCGAGGCAGACACGCGTATCGATGCAGAACAACGCCGCCGTCTGGACGATTGCGGGGTGGTGATCGAATCCACGCCGGTGCGATGCGTGGATGAGACCGCCACCATCGTCCTCGAGGACGGACGCCGCCTGCCGATGGACGCGTTGTTTGTCTCGCCGCGCTCCACGCTGTCCAGCGACCTGGCCGAGCAGCTCGGCTGCGAGCTCAAGGACGCTGGCTGCATCACCGCCGACTCGGCCAAGCAGACCACCGTGCCGGGCGTGTTCGCCTGCGGCGACGCAGCGCGCATGGCCGGCAATATCGCGCTGGCGGTGGGCGAGGGCGCCTTGGCCGGCGTGGCCGTACACCATTCGTTGATGGGCTTGCTGGACTGAACGACGCGGTATTTTCTGAACGAGTCAGGGATCTGCACGGATCTTTCACGGAACGCGCGGCAACGTATCGCCTCATGAACCTGAATTGATTTAAGCTCGCGTGCTGGCGCGCATTCATGTGAAGTGCGTCACTTTTTGATCCCCTTTCCAGGAATGCCCCATGGCGGCTTTGCAGCAGCGCACGATCGACCTTATCCGTAGTCAGCAGGAACAGCTGCTGTCCAAATGGATGGAAAACCTGACCTCCGGAAGTCAGGCGCAGGACAACCGGCTGTCCCAGCGCGAGCTGGAGACGCAGGCACGCGAGTTCTGGCGCTTGTTCCTGGAGGCCATCTCCACTGCCAACGCCGGCACCGTGGGCGCCCGAGAGTGGCAGGACACCCGCCGCTTCCTGGAAGATCTCTCGCGCGATCGGGTGCTGAAGGGCTTCAATTCGACGGAGACGGCCAGCTTCCTGTTCTCGCTCAAGCGCCCGTTGTTCGAACTGGTCCAGCAGGGCTATGCCGCCGATGCAGCGCAGCTGGGCGACCAGCTCTGGGCGATCTCCGAGCTGCTGGATCTGCTCGGCCTGCACAGCGTGCAGGCGTTCCAGAAGACCCGCGAAGACGTGATCCAGCGCCAGCAGGAAGAGATGCTGGAGCTGTCCACCCCGGTGGTGAAGCTGTGGGAAGGCGTGCTCGCGCTGCCGATGATCGGCACGCTGGATTCGCAGCGGACCCAGGTGGTGATGGAATCGCTGTTGCAGCGGATCGTCGATACCGGCTCGGAAATCGCCATCATCGACATCACCGGCGTGCCCACCGTGGACACGCTGGTGGCCCAGCACCTGCTCAAGACCGTCACCGCGATCCGCCTGATGGGCGCCGATGCGATCATCAGCGGCGTGCGCCCGCAGATTGCCCAGACCATCGTGCACCTGGGGCTGGACCTGCAGGGCATCGTGACCAAGGCCAATCTGGCCGATGCACTCGCCCTGGCGCTCAAGCGCACCGGGCAGACGGTGGTGCGGGCAGAGCGCTGAGATGGAACGTATTCCGATTCTGCAGATGGGCGACCTGCTGCTGGTGACCATCCAGGTGGACATGCACGATCAGCTCGCGCTGACCCTGCAGGACGACCTCAGCGAGAAGATCCGCCGCACCTCGGCGCGCGGCGTGCTGATCGATATTTCCGCGCTGGATATCGTCGACTCCTTCATCGGGCGCATGATTTCCACCATCTCCGCGATCGCGCGGATCATGGACGCCACCACGGTCGTGGTCGGCATGCAGCCGGCCGTTGCGATCACCCTGGTCGAGCTGGGCCTGRCCCTCAGCGGGGTGCGGACCGCGCTCAACGTCGAGCGCGGGATGAAACTGCTGCAGCGCACCGATGACGACGCGCCATGACCGCGCCCAGTGGGACGCTGCCGATCCGCGTTGAGCAGGACGTGGTGCTGGCGCGCCAGGCTGCGCGGCAGGTGGCCGTGGCCTGCAAGCTGCGCCTGATCGACCAGACCAAGTTGGTCACCGCCGCCAGCGAACTGGCGCGCAATGCCGTGATCTATGGCGGCGGTGGCACGATGGACTGGGAAATCCTGGAGAGTGGGCTGCGCAAGGGCGTGCGCTTGGTCTTCGCTGACCAGGGCCCGGGCATTCCCGACCTGGCGCAGGCGCTGACCGATGGCTGGTCGTCCGGGTCCGGCATGGGCCTGGGGCTGTCCGGTTCGCGCCGGCTGGTGGACGAGTTCGAGCTGGAGAGTGCGCCCGGCGAGGGCACGCGCATCACGATCACCAAATGGACCTGAACTTCGCCGGCCAGGTGACGCGGGTGGTGGCGGTCGAAGAAACCTCGCAGGTAGGACAGGCCCGGCGCGAAGCGCTGGCGCTCGCCGAGCAGGCCGGTTTCAACGAAACCGATGCGGGCCGTGTTGCCCTGGTGGCCACCGAACTGGCCACCAATGTGATCAAGCACGGGCGGGGCGGGCGCATGCACCTGTCGCTGGTCTGCGGGCGCAGCGGCCTCGGTGTCGAGCTGTGCGCGATCGATGCGGGCCCGGGATTTTCACTGGCCCACTGCCTGCCCGATGGCTATTCCACGGGCGGCACCCAGGGCATCGGTCTGGGCGCGATCGCACGCCAGGCGACGCTGCTTGATGTCTGGTCCGATGCCAGGGGCGCGGTGATCGTGGCGCGGATCTATCCCGGCCGCGCGACGGCCGCCATTGATCTTCCGTACGGTGCGCTGCGCATTGCCATGCGTCATGAAGTGGCCTGTGGCGATGGCTGGCACCTACGCGCGCAAGGGCCGTCGGTGGCGGTCACGATGATCGATGGCCTCGGCCACGGGCTGCAGGCGGCGGACGCCGCGCAGGCCGGCGTGGCTGCCGCTGCGCAGGCCACCAGCTTCGATGCGCCCGGCCTGATCGGCGCGTTGCATGCCGGCATGTCCGGCACCCGCGGTGGCGCGGCGGCGGTGGCCAGTATCGACACGCAGGCCGGCAGCATCCAGTTCGCGGGCATCGGCAACATTTCCGCCACGCTGTGCGAGCCGACCACCTCGCGTGGCATGGCCTCCCATCCCGGCATCGTCGGGGTGCAGTTCCGTAAAGCCCAACCCTTTCATTTTCACGCACCCGCAGGCACGCTTCTGGTCATGCACAGCGATGGACTGCAGGCCCGTTGGAGCCTGCGTGACTACCCCGGCCTGTTCCACCGCCACCCCAGCGTGATCGTGGCGGTATTGCAGCGCGATTTCGACCGTGGCCGCGACGACGTCGGCATCGTGGCCCTGCGTCCTGGAGACCTGCATTGACTACCGCCCCTGACCCGCACGAGCTGCAGACGTTGCGCCTGGAGGCCGACGCGCTGCGTGCCGAGCTGGAGGAGACCAACCAGGGGGTGCTGGCGCTGTATGCCGAACTGGACCAGCAGGCCGAGCAGCTGCGCGAGGTCTCCGAGCTGAAGAGCCGCTTCCTGTCGTACATGAGCCATGAGTTCCGCACGCCGCTGGGTTCGATCCTGAGCATGACCCGGCTGCTGGAAGACGGCATGGACGGCCCGCTCACCGACGAGCAGCGCCGCCAGGTGCGCTTCATCAGCGCCTCCACCAGTGAGCTGCGCGAGATGGTGGATGACCTGCTGGACCTGGCCAAGATCGAGGCCGGGCGCATCACGATTTCCCCGGCGTGGTTCGATCTGATGGACCTGTTCTCGGCGCTGCGCGGCATGTTCCGCCCGCTGGTGGAGGGCAACCAGGTCGACCTGGTGTTCGACGATCCGCCCGCGCTGCCGATGCTGTACACCGATGACAAAAAGCTGGCGCAGATCCTGCGCAACTACATTTCCAACGCCATGAAGTTCACCCCGAATGGCCAGGTGGTGGTTTCGGCACGCCTGGAAGGCGAGCACTCGGTCCGCTTCAGCGTGCGCGATACCGGCATCGGCATTCCTGCCGAGCTGCAGTCCACCCTGTTCGAGGACTTCGTCCAGGTCGACACGCCGTTGCAGAAGCGTCTGCGCGGTACCGGGCTGGGGCTGTCGCTGTGCAAGCGCTTCGCCGAGTTGCTGGGAGGGCATGTGGGCGTGGACAGTGTGGTCGGCGAGGGCTCGGACTTCTATGTGATCCTGCCGCTCACGCTCGCCACGGAGGCTGCCGATGCCGCACTCTGACCGCATCCTCGTCGTGGACGACAACGTCGCCACCCGCTACGCGGTGCGCCGCGTGCTGGAGCACCATGGGTTCCGCGTCGAAGAAGCCGGTACCGGTGGCGAGGGACTGGCCAGGCTGGCTGCGCAGGACTTCGGCGCGCTTGTGCTGGATGTGAACCTTCCTGACATGAGTGGCTTTGACGTGGTGCGGCAACTGCGCGAGGACGCGCGCATGCGGCTGCTGCCGGTGGTGCACGTTTCGGCCGCGTCCATCGCTACCGGTGACCTGATCACCGGCCTGAACGCCGGTGCCGATGCCTACTTGATCCATCCGGTGGACCCGGACGTGCTGCTGGCCACGCTGCGCACGTTGCTGCGCGCCCGACGTTCCGAAGAAGCGCTGCGCGAGGCCGAGGCGCGGTTCGGCGAGATTTTCCGCCAGATCAATGCACCGATCGCCGTGCTGGATGCGTCCCTGCGCTCCCATGATGCCAACGATGCCTTCGTGCGCCTGCTCGGCATGGATGCCACCCAGCCGGGCGCGCTGGAATCGCTTCTGGACGAACAGGCCGCGCCCCTGGCTGCCCTGAAAGTCGCGCTGGCCGAAGGCGAGCGCTGGCAGGGCACGTTTACCCTGCGCGCAGGCGCCGACACCCGCATCACCGAATGGCGCGTGACGCCTTACCATGCACCGGGCCAGGGCCTGGTGCTGATCGAAGACACCACCGAACACCACGCGCGCGAGTCCGAGCAGCGCCAGGAGCTGGAAACCGCGACGTCGGAGCTGGCCTTCCAGATCGCCGAGCGCCAGCGCACCGAGGTCGAGCTGCTGCAGGCGCAGAAGATGGACTCGCTCGGCCAGCTTACCGGCGGCATCGCGCACGACTTCAACAACCTGCTGACCACGATCATCTCCGGCCTGGACATGATCGAGATGGCCGTCTCCAGCGGCAAATGGGACAAGGCCTCGCGGTATGTCGAGATCGCCACCGGCTCGGCCCACCGCGCGGCGGCGCTGACCCAGCGGATGCTGGCCTTTGCCCGCAAGCAGCCGCTGGACCCGCAGACCTTCGACGTGGTCGCGCGGATCCGTTCGCTGGAAGACATGCTGCTGCGCTCGATCGGCGAGAACATCGAGCTGGACCTGGAACTGGGGCCGCAGCCGATGGTGGCCGTGGCCGATCCGAACCAGTTCGAGAACGTGATCCTCAACCTGGTGATCAACGCGCGCGATGCGCTGGGCGGGCAGGGGCTGATCCGCATCCGCGCCGACCGTACCGAGATCGAGCGCGATCATGAGCTCGCGCCGGGTCATTACATCAGCGTCAAAGTCCTGGACAACGGCATCGGCATTCCGATGGAACTGCTGACCAAGGTGTTCGAGCCCTTCTTCACCACCAAGCCGCAGGGCGAGGGCACCGGGCTGGGCTTGTCGATGACCTACGGGTTCGCCCGCCAGTCCGGCGGCAGTGCGYGCATCGCCAGCGAGCGCGGCGAAGGTACCGAGATAGAACTGCTGCTGCCGGAAGGCGAGCTGGTCGGCATCGACGAACAGAAACCTGTTCCCAGCCAGGTCCCGCGTGGCAGTGCCGAACGCATCCTGCTGGTGGACGATACCGATTCGGTGCGGATGATGGTGCGCGAAATGCTGGTCGAGGCCGGTTACCAGGTGGTCGAGGCGATCAATGCGCAGCAGGCGTTGCTGGAGCTGCATTCGACCCGCGAGGTGGACCTGCTGCTCTCCGACGTGGGCCTGCCGGGCATGAACGGGCGCGAGCTGGCCRATGCCGCGCGCGTGTTGCGGCCGCATCTGCCGGTGCTGTTCGTCACCGGGTATACCGAGGGCGCGGCGGTGCGCAACGAGTTCCTCGGCACGGGCATGTCGCTGCTGCCCAAACCGTTCAGCGTGATCGAACTGCTGCGCAGCGTGCGCCAGATGTTCGCGCCGGCCTGAGCGGCCCCGCGCGGGCTGGCCCACCTGCGCTGCAGGGGGCCGCGGGCCGCAACGGGTCAGGGGCTCGGCTTGGGTTCGCCCAGTTCCGCCCGCCGCGCCCGGAACACCTCCGGCGTCTGCGGCTTGATGAACAGCGCCACCAGCTCCGGGTATTCCTGCTTTACCGCCTTTTCGATCCGGGTGATGCACGCCTCGATCTGCGGGGTGGTCCGGTCGTCCTCGAATTCGGCACTGAGCATCGCCACCACCTGGTCCGGACCCATCTGCATGGTGGTGACGCCGTTGGCGTTGCGCAGGTCCGGGTCGGTATTGGCTACCGCCAGGATGCGCTTGGCCACGCTGGGATGGGCCGGTTCGCCGACCAGCAGGCCCTTGGTTTCGCGCGCCAGAAGGAAGGCAGTCACCGCCAGCACCCCGGCGATGCACAGCGAGGCCACGCCATCGAGGATGGGCATGTCCAGCAGCTGCGCGGCCACCAGGCCGATCAGGGCAAACCCCAGGCCGAGCAGGGCAGCGCTGTCTTCCAGCAGCACGGTGAACGTGGTCGGGTCCTTGCTGCGCCGGAAGGCTTCGAAGTAGCCCAGCGTGCCCTTGGTGGCGCGGAACTCGCGCAGGGCGATCCACCAGGAGGTGCCTTCGAACACGATGGAGACACCCAGCACCGTGTAGCTGATCAGGTGGTTGGTGGCCGGCTCGGGGTTGCGGATGTGCTGGATGCCCTCGTACGCCGAGACGCCCGCGCCGGCGGCGAACACCAGCAGGGCCACGATGAAGCTCCAGAAGTACAGCTCGCGCCCGTAGCCGAACGGATGCACGGTATCGGGCTTCTGCTCGGAGCGGCGCAGGCCGTACAACAGCAGCAGCTCGTTGATGGTATCCACCAGCGAGTGCACGCCCTCGCTGAGCATCGCCGAGCTGCCCGACAGCCCGGCGGCGACGAACTTGGCGATGGCGATGCACAGATTGCCGGCAAGCGCGGCATAGATGACAAGACGGGAGCCGGACGGCTTGGCCATGGCGGGGACGGGTTGAATGGGGGAGCTACATGATCCCCAAGCGCCCGTACCGGCGGCGTGCAGGGCGGAAATGGGCGCGGCGTTGCATCCAATCGGCCCGCTGGCCCGTACACCCCATGCCTCCCTACACACGGCGTCATCCACCGCAGATGTATCGTCAACCCGACCCGCCGCCCTTTTCCTTCGACGCCGCCCGTATCGTGTCCGTTTCCGCCCAGCCCACCGGCGTGCTTCCCGACTGGACCCAGGACATGGAGGGCGTGGCGCGGCTGCGTGACCGCGAGTGCTTCATCCGTATCTACGACCATTTCATGCCCCGCCTGTGCATCTACCTGCGTGGCCGTGGCGCCCCGGACGGCACCGCCGAGGAACTGGCGCAGGAAAGCCTGCTGCGGCTCTGGCTGAACGCGGCCGACTTCGACGCCTCGCGCAGCGCGCTCAGCACCTGGCTGTACCGCATCGCGCGCAACCTGCACATCGACCGCTTCCGCAGCGAGCGGGGCTGGCTGCAGGCCCAGGAGGCGGTCGAAAATGCGGCCCTGGATGATCCGCCCGAGCGCACCTCCGCCGAGCAGTTCGCCGACCACGCGCGCCTGCGCCAGCGGATCAACGAGCTRCCGGCCATCCAGGCACGGCTGGTGCGGATGTCTCATTTCGAAGCCAAAAGCCACAGCGAAATCGCCCAGGCGCTGGGGATGCCGCTGGGCACGGTCAAATCCCACCTGCGTCGGGCATTCCTGCAGCTGCAGTCCAGCGTCGGGAGTGCGCCATGAATCCCCGCCACCACCTGCATGAATCGACGTTGATGAGCTACGCCGCCGGCGCCTTGCCGACCGCGCTCAGCATCGTGGCCAGCACGCACCTGGAAAGCTGCGCGCATTGCCGGCACGTGTTGCGTGACGCCGAGGCCATCGGCGCGGCCTTGCTGKACCAGACCCAACCGGCATCGCCCAGCGCGCGCCAGGCGGCATTGCGCGAGGCGATGCTGGCGCAGCTGGACAGCGAGGATGTGCCGGACGATCCGGTGCGCGATCTGCGGCCGCCGACCGCGTCGGCACCGCCACGTGGTTCCGTGCAGGCCCATCCCGATGCGCTCCCGGTCTCCCTGCATCCGTACTTCGGTCCCTCGCTGCGCGACGTGCGCTGGCGCTGGATCGCGCCCGGCGTGCACTGCATCCGCGCCGCCGACATGCCGTCGTTGATCATGCTGCGCATCGCCCCGGGCAAGTGTCTGCCGATGCACAGCCACGGCCAGAGCGAGCTCACCCAGATCCTGCGCGGCGCCTACAACGACGCATTGGGCATCTTCGGCCCAGGGGACATGGCCGACCTGGATGAAGACGTCGAGCATCAGCCGGTGACAGCACCGGGTGCGCCGTGCATCTGCGTGTCGGCGCTGGATGCGCCGCTGCGTTTCAGCGGCTGGTTGGCGCGCAGCATGCAGCGTTTCGTGAAACTCTAGCGTTCGGCCTTGCCAAGGATCTCCTGATGCCCGCCACCTCCCGCCTTGATGTTCTGATGACCGGTGCCAGCGGACTGGTCGGGCAAGGCGTGCTGCGCGCCTGCCTGGCCGCAGCGGATGTCCAGCGCGTGACGGCGTTGGTCCGCCGCAGCGGTGCGGTGGCGGACGGCGTGGAGGAAATCGTGCTGCCTGATTTCCTCCACGCCGACGCCATCGGCGATCAGCTCGCCGGCTTCGATGCCTGTTTCTACTGTGCCGGCGCGCCGCCGATCGGCACGCCTGAGCCGGAATACCGGGCGGTCACCCTGGAGGCGACCCTGGCCGTGGCCCGGGCGTGGGCGGCGGCCAATCCGCAGGGCCGTTTCTTCTACGTCTCCGGGGCCCACGCCAATCCGGACAGCGTCTTCATGCCGCTGCGGATCAAGGGTGAAACCGAGCGGGCACTGGCCAGCCTGCCGATCCGCACCGTGATGCTGCGTCCAGGCGGCGTGCGCCCCGTGGCCGGCACCGGCACGCGTCACGGGATGCTCAAGCCGCTGTATCGCTTTGGCGGGCCGCTGATGAAGCTGGCCGCGCAGGTCACGCCGTCGCTGATGACCAGCAACGCTACCCTCGGGCGCGCGATGATCGAACTGGCACGGATGCCGCATCCGCCGGCAGTGGTGGAGTGTGCGGACATCAACCGGCTGGGACACTGAGCAGAGGGCCGCGCTGAAAGCAGGCCTTGCTGGGTCTACTCCGCCGCCTTGCCGAACGGCGGCCCACTGCGCCCGCGTTGCACGGCGTCTTCAACCCGCGCCACCAGTTCCTCGATGTTGAACGGCTTGCCGACGAACGGCGTGCCCTGATGTTGCTTGGGCACCATCTGGAAATAGACCGCCGAGGCGAACAGGAAGGGCGTGCCCAGCGCGGCGAGTTTGTCGGCGACCGGGAAGACCGGACCATCGCGCAGTTCGATATCCAGCACTGCGGCATCGAAATGCTGGTAGGACAACGTGCTGAGGGCATCGGTCACCGAGTCGGCCGGCACCACTTCATAACCGGCTTCGGTGAGCACTTCGACGAACAGCTTGGACAGCTGGGCCTCATCTTCCACTACCAGGATGAGGCTGCGGGATGCGGGGGATTTCGGACTGCCGTTCATGACATTTGGATCGGTTGGGCAGTTGATCGTCTTCCTTTGCGTGTCAACGCGATGCCAACTGGCATTACGGTTTCGTTGACATCCCCGTGGGTCATTCCTCCAGATCGTCCTCATCCAGTGCATCGCCGTCCCACGCGCTGGACCCCTTGTCGGCCGCATCCGCGTCAGGGTCGACCGGTTCCAGCAGCGTGTAGTCGTCGCGACCGGGATCGCGGAACGCGCGGCTCACCGGATAGGCTTCCAGTGGCGGCGTGGTGGAGCGTGCGCGCAGCGCCGCCGCCGTCGGCAGGGCGCCGGCCAGCCAGTCCATGGCCACGCCGCCGGCCATGAATACCGGACCGTCCGGCGTCAGCGGGGCGGGGATGGCGGTATTGGGCGCGGTCAGCACGGTGAAGCTGTCGATCTGGTCGCCATCGGGGTGTTCCCAGTGCTCCCACAGCCCCGCGGCCAGCAGTGCCAGCCCGTCCGTGCGCTGCACGAACATCGGCCACGGCGGTTTGCGCTGGCGATCCCACTTGTAATAGCCGGTCATGGCGATCACGCACGGCCGCTGCTGCCAGGCCTGGGCGAAGATACGGCTCCTGGCGGCGCGGTCCAGTCGCGCGGTCACGGTGGTGTAGGGCGTGGCCGGTTCCTTGGACCAGCGCGGGATCAGTCCCCAGCGCATGTCGGCCGGGACGATGCTGCCATCGCCATCACGCGCGATGACCGTGGCCACGCTGTTCTTGCCGATGTTGTAGCGGTCCGGTGCGTCGGCCAGCGCCGTGGCCAGCGAGCCCGGAAGGCCGCGGGGCAGGGAATCGGCATCGGCAATGGCTTGGGCGAAGCGGCGCATGCCCAAAGGGTACGGCGGCCGTTGTGAGCCGCCGGTCAGTGTGACGCGCCGCTGACGTGGCTGGGCGTCTAATCACGGCATGGCCGACAGGAGTCCGTGATGCCGCGCAGAAAGACACTCAAACTGGCCACTTACAACGTCAATGGGATCGGCAACCGGTTGCCGCAGTTGCTGGCGTGGCTGGAGCGGGAGGCGCCGGACGTGGTCGCGCTGCAGGAACTCAAGGCGGTGGACAGCGCATTTCCCGCTGCCGAACTGGAGGCCGCCGGCTACGGCGCGATCTGGCTGGGCGAAAGCCGCTGGAACGGGGTCGCGCTGTTGGGCCGGGGCGTGACCCCGGTGGAGAGCCGGCGTCGCCTGCCGGGCGAACCGGCCGACACCCAGAGCCGCTACATCGAGGCTGCCGTGCACGGCATCGTGGTTGCCGGCATCTACCTGCCCAACGGCAACCCGCAGCCCGGGCCGAAATTCGACTACAAGCTGCGCTGGATGGAGCGACTGATCAAACATGCCAGCACCCTGGTCGCACTGCCGCACCCGGTGGCGATTCTGGGCGACTTCAACGTCATCCCCACCGATGACGACGTGTACGACCCCAAATCCTGGCGCAAGGATGCGTTGATCCAGCCGGAATCCCGCGCCGCCTTCGAGCGGCTGCTGGCCCAGGGCTGGACCGACGCGTTGCGCCACTGTCATCCCGACGAACGCATCTACACATTCTGGGATTACTTTCGCCAGCATGCCGAGCGCGATCGCGGGCTGCGCATCGACCACGTGCTGCTCAACGCTGTCCTTGCCGCCCACCTGCAGGACGCGGGGGTGGACCGCTGGGTGCGGCTGCAGGACAAGGCCAGCGACCACGCACCCACCTGGGTGGTGGTCAAGGCGCCATGACGCAGCGGTTGCTGCGGTGCAGGCGGCGATGACCCTGACGCGATGTCGTTTCGCCGATGCAGCGCTGCGCGTGCGCGGGTGGTTACAGTAGGCATCATGCCCAGCTCTCCGCCACCTGCAGCGCGCTCACTGGATGCGTTCGCGCCTGCCACGCGCGCCTGGTTCGCCGCCGCGTTCGATGCGCCCACGCCGGTGCAGACGCACGCATGGGCGGCGATCGGCGCGGGCGCGCATACGCTGGTGATCGCACCGACCGGCTCGGGCAAGACACTGGCTGCCTTCCTGCACGCCATCGACCAGCTGTTCGGTGAGCGCCAACACACACCCGACGACGCACCCGCCGGAACGCGCGTGCTGTATATCTCGCCGATCAAGGCGCTGGGCGCCGACGTGCAGCGCAACCTGCAGATTCCCCTGCAGGGCGTCAATGCCGAACGCGAGCGGCGCGGCGATCCGGCGCTGACGCTTTCGGTCGGCATCCGCAGCGGCGACACCCCGGCCACCGACCGCGCCAGACTCGTGCGTCGTCCTCCGGACATCCTGATCACCACGCCGGAATCGCTGTTCCTGATGCTGACCTCCAAGGCGCGGGAAACGCTGCGCACCGTGCATACCGTGATCATCGATGAAATCCACGCGGTGGCCGGCACCAAGCGCGGCACCCACCTGGCCCTGAGCCTGGAACGCCTGGACGCGCTTCTGCCGGAAGCGGCGCAGCGTATCGGGCTGTCGGCCACCGTGCGGCCGGTGGAGCAGGTCGCCGACTTCCTCGGCGGTGATCGTCCCGTCACCGTGGTCAACCCACCCTCGACCCGCCAGCTGGACGTGCGCATCGTGGTGCCGGTCGAAGACATGGCCGACATCCCCGCACGTGCCGGCGACGAAGCGTCCGGCCGGGTCGGTTCGATCTGGCCGCATGTGGAAGCCAGCATCCTCGACCAGGTCCTCCAACGGCGCTCCACCATCGTGTTCGCCAACTCGCGCGGCGTGGCCGAGAAGCTCACGGCGCGGCTCAATGAGCTGTATGCCGAACGCATGGCGCGCGATCCTGCCTTGCAGCGCGACCCGCCAACCGCCGCGGACGGCGCGCAACTGTCCGCCCACTACGCATCCTCCAACGGCGGCACCAGCGGCCGCTCGACAGGCGCCGATCCGCTGATCGCGCGCTCGCACCATGGGTCGGTATCCAAGGAACAGCGCCGTGACATCGAGCAGGCGTTGAAGTCCGGTGAACTGCGCTGCGTGGTGGCCACCTCCAGTCTGGAGCTGGGCATCGACATGGGCCTGGTCGATCTGGTCATCCAGGTTGCCGCGCCGCCGTCGGTGGCCAGCGCCCTGCAGCGGGTCGGGCGTGCCAGCCACCAGGTGGGCGGCGTCTCCACCGGCCTGGTGTATCCGCGCACGCGGCGTGACCTGATCGACGCCACCGTGGCCATCGAAGGCATGCTGGCCGGTCGTATCGAAGCGGTCGATACGCCGCGCAATCCGCTGGATGTACTGGCGCAGCAAACCGTCGCCGCCGCTGCCATGGATACGCTGGACGTGGACGCCTGGTATGCCAGCGTGCGGCGCGCGGCGCCGTACCGCACGCTGCCGCGCAGCGCCTTCGATGCGACCCTGGACATGCTCGCCGGTCGCTATCCGTCCGACGACTTCGCCGGCTTCCGTCCGCGGCTGGTCTGGAACCGCGAGACTGGCGAACTGAGCGCGCGCCCCGGGGCCAAGCAGCTGGCGGTCACCAGCGGCGGCACCATTCCCGACCGTGGCATGTTCAGCGTGATGCTGCCCGAAGGCGAAGAGCGCGCCGGCTCGCGTCGCGTCGGCGAGCTGGACGAGGAAATGGTCCACGAATCGCGGGTCAACGACGTGATCACCCTCGGCGCGACTTCCTGGCGCATCGAACAGATCACCCATGACCAGGTGGTGGTGACGCCCGCGCCGGGTCGCTCGGCACGGCTGCCGTTCTGGCGCGGCGAAGGCGTGGGACGGCCAGCGGAACTGGGCGCGGCGGTGGGGGCATTCCTGGGGGCACTGGATGCCAACGCCGGCGAAAAGGACATTGCGCCCGCGCTGCTCACGCGGTTGCAGGCCAGCGGTCTGGCCAGCAATGCGATCGCCAACATGCTGGGCCTGGTCGGGCAACAGCGTGCTGCCACCGGCCTGCTGCCCACCGACCGCCGCTTGGTGGTGGAACGGTGTCGCGATGAATCCGGGGACTGGCGGGTGATGCTGCATTCGCCATATGGCCGGCGCGTGCACGATCCGTGGGCATTGGCACTGGCCGGGCGCATCCGCGAGCGCTGGGGCGTGGATCCCGCGGTGGTGGCCAGCGACGACGGCATCATCGCGCGCATCCCCGATTCCACCGGGCGCCTCCCGGGCGCGGAACTGTTCCTGTTCGATCCCGTACAACTGCGCAGTGAGGTGGCCCGCGCCGTCGGCGGCTCGGCGTTGTTCGCCGCGCGTTTCCGCGAGTGTGCGGCGCGTGCGCTGCTGCTGCCGCGACGCGCGCCGGGCCGGCGCTCGCCGCTGTGGCAGCAGCGCCTGCGGGCCGGCGAGCTGCTGGCCATCGCGCAGCGCTATCCGGATTTCCCGATCCTGATCGAGGCCGCGCGCGAGTGCCTGCAGGACGTCTACGATCTGGATGCCCTGGCCGCGCTGATGCAGCGCCTGGCCGAAGGCGGCATCGAGATGGCCGAGGTCACTACCGAGGTCCCGTCGCCATTCGCGGCGAACCTGCTGTTCGGCTACGTCGCCGAGTTCATGTACGGCACCGATGTGCCGCTGGCCGAACGCCGCGCGTCGGTGCTGTCGCTGGACAGCGGTCTGCTGGCCGATCTGCTGGGGCAGGTGGACCTGGGCGAGCTGCTGGATGCGACGGTGGTTCAACAGGTGGGCGAAGAACTGCAACGCCGCGCGCCGGGGCGGCGGGCGAAGGGCAAGGAGGGCGTTGCGGACCTGCTGCGCGAGCTGGGACCGTTGTCGGCCGCCGACGTGGCTGCGCGCCTCAACGAYGACACCCCCGATGCCGACGCCTACCTGCAGGCGCTTGAACGCGAACGGCGTGCCATCCGCATCGCGCTGGCCGGCGTCGAACACTGGGCCGCCATCGAAGACGCCACGCGCCTGCGCGACGCGCTCGGGGTGAGGCTACCCGACGCGCTGCCGGAGGTGTTCCTGCCGCCATCGCCGGATCCGCTGGGCGAGCTGCTCGCCCGCTACGCGCGCCGCCATGCTCCCTTCACCACCGCCGAGGCGGCCGCGGCGTTCGGGCTCGGCGTGGTCGTCGCGGACGCGGCGCTGGACCGATTGGAGGCGCAGGGCGACGTATTGAAAGGCACCTTCGGCGTGGCCCGGCGATGGCACGCCGCGGCCGATGCGCCGGCCGACCTGCTGCCGCTGGCCCGCCACGAGTGGGTGGGCGAAGACGTGCTGCGGCGGCTGCGCATGCGCTCGTTGCAGGCCGCACGCGAGGCCACCCGGCCGGTGCCAGGTGACGCCTATGCGTTGCTGCTGCTGGAACGGCATGGCCTGGTAAGCGATGCGGCACCGCTCGCACGTGTCGCGCCCGCGTCTACCGGCGGTGCACTGGAAGGCATCGATGGCGTGGCGCGGGTGATCGAACTGCTGGCCGGCGTTCCTGCACCCGCCTCGGTCTGGGAAAGCCAGATCCTGCCCGC
This sequence comes from Stenotrophomonas sp. P5_B8, assembly GCF_054049855.1. NCBI lineage: Bacteria > Pseudomonadati > Pseudomonadota > Gammaproteobacteria > Lysobacterales > Lysobacteraceae > Stenotrophomonas > Stenotrophomonas sp. P5_B8. The sequence goes on from NZ_JBFULO010000024.1 coordinate 17,890, forward strand.
GCGTGTCCGCGACTACACGCCCGCCCTGCTGGACGAACTGCTCGCCACCGGCACGGTGGTCTGGTCCGGCCACGGCCGGTTGGGCGAGGACGACGGGCTGGTATCGCTGCACCTGCAGGAATACGCCTTCGAGACGTTGCCCGCCGTGCCTGCACCTGCCGAGCGTTCGCCGTTGCAGCAGACGATCCTGCAGGTGCTCGCCGAAGGTGGGGCGTACTTCGCGCGCCAGCTCGCCGCCGCCGTGCAGGCGCGGTCGATCGCCGACGACAACGCACTGCCTGCGGTCGGCGCGGTGAGTCCCGATGCGCTGCACACCACGCTGTGGGAGCTGGTCTGGRTGGGGTATCTCACCACCGATATCTGGACCCCGTTGCGCGGCCTGGCCGGGATACGCCCGCCACGGCCGCGGGCGGTCCGGACCTCGCGCCGAAGCACGCGCGTCCGCGGCATCCCGATGGGCGATCCGGCCATCACCGCCAGCGGACTGCTTCCTACCGCAGCGGCCTTCACCGCACCGACGCTGGCTGGCCGCTGGTCACTGCTGCACCGCGACGCCACCAGCGACACCGTGCGCGCGGTGGCACTGGCCGAAGGGCTGCTGGACCGCCACGGCATCGTCACCCGCGGTGCTGCCGTCGCCGAGGGTATCGTCGGCGGTTTCCCCGCGTTGCAGCAGGTCTATCGAGGCATGGAGGATGCCGGCCGCGTGCTGCGCGGCCGCTTCGTGGACAAACTCGGCGGGGCGCAGTTCGCCGAACGTACTACGGTGGACCGGCTGCGCGGCATCGCCGACGCGCTGCAGGCGGGGCGCCCCAGCGTTGCCGTTGCGCTGTCCGTCGTGGATCCGGCCAACCCGTTCGGCACCGTGCTGCCGTGGCCGGCGCATGCGGCCGCGCTACGTCCGGTGCGCCGGGGTGGCGCGCTCGTGGTCATCGTTGGCGGCCGCCTGCAGATGTACCTGGCGCAGGGCGGCCGTCAGCTGCTGACGTGGTTCGACGCGGACGCATCGACAGATGCAGCGTCGCTCGCGTTGGCATCGAGCGCGCTTGCCACGGCCCTCGGCCGCATTCGTCGAACCAGTTTCACCCTCGACCTGATCAACGACGCACCGGTGGCACGCGATCCGCTCACCGAGGCGCTGCGCGCTGCTGGTTTCCGCAGCGACCCCAAGGGCCTGCGCTGGGAAGGGTGAGTCCCCAGCGCGGCGGAGGCGGAACGGGCCCCGCTACGCCTGTTGCGTCCAAACGTGGCGCAACACCTGTTCCACATCGGTGCCGGCTGTGGACGCATCGCTTACCCAGCCCACCACACCATCGGGTCGCACCAGCACTGCGCTCAGCCCGAAGGTTTCCGCCGCCGCGGTGCCCAGGTAGTCGATGCGTTGCGACCAGGCATCGCCGATGGCCTGCAGCGTCCGCTGCGCCGTGAAGTCCAGCAGCAGGGCGTTGCCGGTCCGAAGCCGCTCGTCCACCCGGCTGCCATCCTGCAACGCGAACGCCGGCACGCTCCGCCCCACCAGGGGGTGCGTATCACCGAGCGCCAGCCGTAGCCCGGCACCCGACACCCGCTCGGCAAAATAGCTCGCGCCATCGCGCGTATCGATCAGGTCGCGCAGGATCGCCTCCAGCGCGCGCGAACTCGCGCTGGGCCGCATCAGCGCCACCTGCGCACGCGACCAGTCCAGCACCTGTGCGCCGATCGGATGGCGCTCGCGGGTATAGCTGTCGAGCAATCCGTCGGCGGCATCGCCGCGAATCGTCGCCGCCAACTTCCAGCCCAGGTTCATCGCATCGCCCAGCCCGAGGTTGAGGCCCTGTCCACCGAGCGGCGAATGCACGTGCGCGGCGTCGCCGGCCAGCAGTACGCGGCCGCTGCGGTAGGTGGCCGCCTGGCAGGCGCGGTCGGTCCACGTGGTGGCCAGGCGCAGCTCGCTCACGCTGACATCGGTGCAGGACACGTGACGCAGCACGTTCTGCACATGCTCGCGCGTCAGCGGCTGGCGGTGGTGGGCGCCGCCATCGAACGCCACCATGCCAATCGTGCCCGGTGCGGCAAAGGTGTACATGCCGGTGGCGGTGTAATGGCGGCCCGGCGGCAGGAGAGGCGGGTCGGTCAGCACCACGTCCAGCGAGTAGCCGGTGAACTCCGGTTCGGTGCCGACAAAGGCGATGCCGGTCGCCTTGCGCACGGTGCTGCGCCCGCCATCGCAGCCCACCAGCCAGCGGCCGTCGAAACGCTGGTTGCCGACGTTTACGGTGACACCCTCGCTCGATGCATGCACGGCATCCACGCCAGCGCCGCGCAGCATCGTCACGCCCAGTACGGCCGCGCGTTCGGCCAGCACGGTTTCCAGCGACTGCATGTCCACCATCATGGCGGTGGCGACGGCGCCAGGCAGCCGATAGGGCCAGCGGCTGGTATCGACCCGATCCTGGTAGTACTGGATACCCGCGAAATGACCGGCGGGACGGCGTTGCTGCCCGGCCCAGTGCGCCGCCGCAGGGTGGTCGCGCGGTGGCTGCAGCGCGGCAAGCGCATCCAGCAGGCCACGCCGGTCCAGCGCCTCGATGCTCGGCACCGACAACCCGCGCATGCCAAATGGCAGACACTTGAGGGCGGCGCGGGGGTCCGGCGCACGTTCCAGCACCAGCACCGATACACCGCCCAGTCGCAGTTCGCAGGCCAGCAGCAAGCCGACTGGGCCGGCGCCGGCGATGATGACGTCATGGATCACGGGAATTCCTCGAAGACGCGCCGCCCGGGCAGGTATCCTTCCAGTGCTGGTGTTAAAAGTACACGGAGTGTAAATTAGGCCCATGAACGACAGCCTGTCAACGCCGCCCGGCCTGCGTGAGCGCAAGAAGGCCGACACCCGCCTGATGATTTCAAACGTTGCCACGCGGTTGTTCATTGCGCGGGGTTTCGAGGCGGTGTCGGTGGAGGAGGTCGCCGTCGCGGCCGGGGTATCGCGCAAGACCGTGTTCAACTATTTCCCGCGCAAGGAAGACCTCGTCTTCGATCGCGAGGAGGAGGGGCGGGCCCTGGTGCGCGATGCGATCGCTGCGCGCGGGCCGCAGTCCCCCGTGCACGCCTTCCAGGACCTGATGCGCCGTTTGCAGCAGGGCCGTCATCCGCTGCTGCGCATCTCCGGGCAGCCGGTGGCGTTCTGGTCTGCGGTGGCCGCCAGCCCGGCGCTGACCGCGCGCGCCCGGGAACTCCAGGTAACCCTCGCCGATGAACTGGCCGCATTGCTGGCCGGTGCCATTGGCAGGCCACCGCAGGATCCACAGGCGCGGCTTGCCGCCACGATGCTGATGGGCACGCTGGTGGTGGCCTACACCGATGCCTTGGCCGCCGTGTCGGACGGTCGCTCGCCCGAAAGCGCGCTCACCGCCGTGATCGAACGCGGCTTCTGCGGTGTGGATGCGGCTCTGGCCGGCACCCCTCTGGTCTGACCGCAGCGGCCGTTCAGTAAACCGTTGCCAGCTGGAACCGGGAAGAGGGCCGCAGCGACAGCTTGTAGGTCACATTGGTGATCGTCCGGCGCGGGTCGGTCGGGTGCGGCCGGGTCGAGGTGCTGGTCCTGCCGTGTCGCCACAACCCGACCATGATGATCTCCGCCCCCACCG
>NZ_JBFULO010000025.1:0-20934 GCF_054049855.1 Stenotrophomonas sp. P5_B8
CGCGCATTGCCACGCCAGTCACCACCAGCATGAAGATCACCATGGCGGTGATCCTGGGCCTGGCTTTTCTCTGGACCCAGGAGAACAACCTCACCTGGGGCTTCCAGAGCCAGTTCTTCCTTGCCCAGCTGTTGCCGCTGGTGGGCCTGGTGTTGCTATGGAAGTCCAGTCTCCCTGGCCAACGGCGGCACTGGTGGTTTGCCGCAAGCCTGGGCGTGGGCGTGCTCGCCGCCGGCAGCATGGCCAATGGCGTCGTCGCCTCCTGGCTGATCTTCGCCGGCTGCGTGATAGGCCGTCAGGGCTGGCGCCGCAGCGGCTTGGCCCTACTGGTCGCCATCGCCGTTTGCGCACTCTATTTCCATGGCTACGTGTCGCCGAGCAAGGACTCGTTGGCGGTCACCCTGGGCCGCCAGCCGCGCGGCGTGCTGTGGTTCCTGTTTGCCTACCTGGGCAGCCCGTTCGCACACCTGGTGCCCGACGCGGCGCCCAATGTCCGTCTGGCCGCTGCATGTGGCGGCTTGATCACGGTACTGGCCGCGTTGCTTGGCGGGGCCGCGTTGCTGCGGCGCCGCGTCTCGGTGGATATGGAACTGGTCATCGGGCTGTTCCTGGCCTACCTCGGGGCCTCGGCATTCGCGGTCGCCACCAGCCGGATCGTTTTCGGGCTGGAGAGTGCCGTTGCCAGCCGCTACACGACGCCGGCCCTGCTCATCATCGGCTGCGTGCTGGCGCTGGGCGTGGCCCGCCTGTCGACGCGCTTTGCCTGGGCGCGCGGTCACTGGGCCAGCGTGCTGCTCATCATTCCGTTGGTCTTCGTGCCCTTGCAATGGAACGCGCTCAAGCACAATCCACTCGCTGATTTCGAGCGGGTCGTCGCCGCGATGGCGCTGGAGATGGGAGCCCGCGATGACGAACAGCTGATGTGGACGTATCCCGATTCACCACGCGTGCTGCAGATCGCGCACGAGGCGGCCGCACAGGACCTGTCCATCTTCGCCAGTCCTTGGATCCACGATGCCTCCGAGAGCATTGGCACGGTCTACGCTGATGCGCCTGCGGCAGGCTGCGGCGTGGTGCCCCCGGTCACCACGGACCTGCCTCAGTCCCAAGGGTGGACACGCCTGCAGGGCGGCCTGGTGGACGAACGACTGGGACACAGCCTGAGCACGCTGTACCTGCTGGACGCACAGGACCGGATCATCGGCCGCGGTATCCTGGCAGTCCCCGAGAGGGGCGCCGACAGCAAGGACTACGGCGCGCCCTTCAAACTCTATGCGCCGCGCTCGGCGCTGGCGCCGGGCCCGATGAAGATCGTGCTTCCCGGCATCTGCAGCGGCGCCTTCAACTACCAGTAGGGGAGGCGCCACGACGGGTCGGGTCAGTGGGTGCAATCAACGGCACCCACTCCGCATCGGCCGAAGGGGCGTAGCCCCTTCGGGGCCGGTACGACTCAGCGCAGCGGAATGAGCGATCCGTGCAAAGCACGGCGTGGCACGGCGGCGATGTCATAGCCGATGAAGGCCAGCAGGAACTGCAGGCCGCTGACCAGCGCAATTGCCGGCAGGACGACCGTCCCCACTGGCGAGGGCAGGTCCTGCGAAGCCGCCTGCCACCAGTGCCAGCCGCCGTAGGTGGCGCCACCGACCAACAGGATGGCGGCGGCGACCAGTTCAAACGAGGCGATCGACAGGTCACGCAGGTAATAGTTGTAGGCAATGCGCTTGAGTAGATTGCGCAGGTGCTTGACCGCGAACTCGCCCAGCACCTTGCCGATGCTCAGGTTGCTTTGTTCGTCGCCATAACGCGCGTCCATCGGCACGTCGGCCACCACCGCACGCATGGTGTTGAGCCGGAACAGCACATCGGTTTCGAAGAAATAGCGTTTGCTGATGACCTCCACCGGCAGCCGCTCGGCCACGCGCGCGTGGATGGCGGTGTAGCCGTTGGTCGGATCGAAAGTGTCCCAGTAGCCGGTCGAGGCTTTGGCCAGGAACGACAGACCGAGATTACCCACCCGTCGGATCCAGGGCATTTGTCGGATCTGGGTGAGATCCCAGAAGCGGTTGCCCTTGGTGTAATCGGCGTCGCCGCGAAGGATGGGATTGACGAAGTGCGGCAGCAGCAGCGGATCCATCTGGCCATCGCCGTCGATCTTGACCATGACATCCATGCCATCGGCCACCGCCTGCGCATAGCCGCTGAGCACGGCCGCGCCCACGCCCCCGTTTTCGGCCCGGCGAACCACCCGCACCCGCGCGTCGGTGTTCTGGCGCTCAATCAGGTCTGCGGACGACTCCGGGCATGCGTCATCGACGCAGTAGATGGCGGTTACTTCCGGTCCGATTGCCGCGATCACCCCGAGGATGTGCCGGGTCACTTTGTAGCAAGGAATGACCACGGCGACGCGCGGCGGATGGACGGAAGTGACTGGCAGGGAACTCATCGGCGTGTCTCGGCGGATCATCGGTCAGGGCAGGATACGGTAGAACACGATGCCATCCGGGCCCTCGGACACCTCACTGCCCCAGATGCCCAGGTCGCGATAGCTCAGCGAACAGTACTCCCGGTCGAACAGCGGTGCGCGGGCACTGCCGCGGGTGGCAATGATGTGGGTAATGCCCTGCCGACGCAGCAGCGCGCGCGCGTCGGCACGCGATGCGTGGCAGAACGCGGCGTCCAGGTCATGGGCCTGCAAGGAGTAGCCACTGCCCAGGCGCACGTTGAATAGGTAGTCGCGCGCGCCAAACGGCAGGTAGGAGGCGATTTCACCCGCCGGCAGCACCCAGTCTTCGCGGCCGTTGAGCACTTTGCTGTAGGCAGGCGCCAGGACCACGGCGTCCTTGGGCAGCCGAGCCTCGGCAGCTCGGAACTGACGCACCTTCTTCTCGGTGACCGGCAGCGTCCAGCCCATGCTCTTCGGTGGCGGGCCCTGGACATCGATCTTGCGGAAGGCGAACGTGCAGGCGAGCAGGACCAGTAATACCGCCCAACCCGCCCAACGCGGCGCCGCGTCGGCCGCAGCCGGCGCGCCGCGCAGGGAGCGTAGCGCATCCCAGCCGAGCACGGCGGTGGCGCACAGCAGCAGCCAGTGGATCGGCACGCTGTACATGGCCAGCAGGTCCACGTAGCGCTGGGTATAGGTGCTGAGCAGACTGGCCTGCAAGGTCTCGTGGCCCAGCACAAGCGAGATGATGTTGGACGAGCGCAGCGCGATCACCACGGCCAGCAACGCACCTACCTGCAACACGAACAGCAGCACGAAGCCATTACGCTGTGGCTGTCTGCGCGGCAGCAGCACCATGAAGGCCAGGCTTAGCAGCAGCGATAGGACCGCAGCCACACGCGTCGCCCAGAGCAGCTTTGCACTGAATATCTGTGCGGCCGCAGGCAATCCCTGGTCCCATAGCGCCGGCTGCGGACCGTACCAGAGTTCCCAGCGCAGCACTTCCCACACGCGCGCGAGGCCGCCGCTGGCCGAGCTGATGTCGTGCGAGGTCTCCAGCACGCGCAAGCCGAGGGTGTTCTCGACAAACTGATGAACAGTAGGACTTACTTCAGCGAGCAGTTGGAGGTAGTACGGATCGCATGCCAGCAACAGGCCGCCCAGCAGGYCGCCGGCAAGCATCCCAAGCGCCGGCCGCCCCAGCCGCCCGCCTACGCTGCCGGTCTTCCACCACGGCACCAGCATCACCACCGCAAACAGCGGCACGGCATAACTGGCATAGCCGATGACCAGTGACGGATTGAGTTTTGCCGCCATCGCACCGGCAAACGCAAACAACGTCCATGCCAACAGCTGGGTCGCGCGTGCAGGTACCAGCCAGCACAGCACGGCGCACAAGGTCGGCGCGAGCAACACGCCGAATGCTGCCAGCCGCCCGGTACTGTTGAGGTCCGGCATTGGATACAGGTACGACGTGCCGCGCACCATTACRTAGCACCACAGCAACGACACCAACGCTGCGAAGGCGGTCTGCAACCGCAGATCGACCAGGCTCCGGCGCAACCAGCACCCGGTCAGCTCGAACAGTGCAAACAGCGCCAGCGTCGCCTGCAGTACCGGCTGCACCTTCAGGAACGGTCCCATGTGGTGGCCCAGCCCAGGCCACGCCCACAAGGAGGTGAGCAGGTGCAACATCTTCGGGTACTTTTCCACCCAGTCCGTACTGCCCGCGCTGAGCTTGGGATAGCCGGCGCGGAACAGATCAAGGCTGAAAGCGATGTGCTGGTGCGTATCCAGCCCCAGGCTGCCGGCACGCATGGRGTAATACGCAGCCAGCTTCAGACAGACCAGCCCGCCCAGCACTGCCGGGACCCATGCCAATGCCGATCCTGGCGCAACGTTGCCGCCCGACAGGCCGCGCCCTCTGTCCTTGAGTAAGCTCCACGTTGCCGCGCCGGCCACGCCCATCACGAGCAACGGAAGGGCCCATGGCAGGCCCAGGCCCTGCGTCCACGCATAGGTCAGCGGGCTGCACAACAACCACGCCACGATCAGTACGAACTGGCCCAGCAACGCCTTGAAAAACAGCAGCGGTGCACCTGGCTGCGGCACTATCCCCAGCCAGGTGAGCAGCCGGTGTCCGATCAGCGACATCGTGAGCAGCGACACCGTAAGCAGCAGCATGAATTCGAACTGCCAACGGGTTCTGGCAAACAGCGCCACCACCACCAGGTACAGCAGGAACAGCCAGCGCTTGCTGCGCATGCGTGTTTTCAACACATCCAATGTACGTCCCCTGTCCAATCCCTGTGCACCGGCGCCCATCGATGTGGTTACGCCAGTGCCTGCGCCACGCCAGCGGCGATCCGGTCGAAACTGCCCTGCGCCATCAATGGGTGGTCTCCCGAGGCCACCGGCGCGGCCATCATGCCACGCGCTTCGCACGCGTCGACCAGTGCGCTCAGACCCGCGCAGATAGCCTCGGGCGTCATCGACGCCAGCGAATGGACATTGGCCACGGTCTCGTCCAGCCGCTTGTTGTCGTAGCGGTTGGTCAGCACCGACATGCCGAACGCCGCCATCTCCAGCGGCGGATAGCTCGGATGCGGGGACACCATCAACGACAGCCCAATCGACGACGTCGATAGCAGCGTGGCGTACGCATCGATGTCCAGCTTGCCCAGCGCCTTGAGCTTGAACGGCCCCAGGTCCAGGTCGTTTTCAATCTCGCCCGGGGCGGCCACCTGCCATTGGGCCGAGCGCGGATCCTTCCAGCCCCACAGGCGCAGGCCTTCGCAGATCAGCTCGAACGCGTTGCGCGGGGTCCCCGGGCGCGCATAGACGACGATCCGCCGCTCGCGCGCGGTGGTGGCATTGCGCGCCTCGGCCAAGGCAGTACGCAGGCCGTCATGCAGCACCGGCTCGAATACGCTGGCAGTTGCATACCGCATGCCGTGATGGGCGAAGAAGTCGGCGAGCAGGCCGGTATTGAAGATCGCGATGTCACGGTCGCACCGGTAGGTGCTGAGCGACAGCGCGTACTGGCTGGACCATGCATAGAAGCCAGGCTCGAAATCCTGGATCAGGTAGACCATTGGACGGTCGATCCCGCCGTTGGCGTCCTGCCAAGCCGACAGCCGCTGCGCGGCATATGCCGTCCACCACGCGGTGGCTACCCAGATGTCCTCGCCCGCAACCGGCAAGGTTTTGCCATAGCGGTCACTGAACGGAACGATCTGGCGCTGTGCATCGGACGTGGTGCCGGCGGACACCAGGGTATGGTCGGCGAAGCGCGACAGCGCCTCCTCATCTGGCTCGCTGTCCACCAGGATGATGCGCGAGGCGGGGAAGAACCGGCACAGCTCCCGATAGATCAACACTGCAGTATGGATGCCGCCAAAATAGTGCCGGCGGTTGATCGAGGGCAGCACCAGGTTCAGCCGCTTGCCCTGCCACGGGTCGTGGCGCGCATCACAARGCGTTATTTCCCCGACGCTGGTGGCCGGGGCCACACTGGCCGGGCCACCGGCCTCGAGACGACCGGCGACACGTCGCAGGAGCGAAGCCAGACGACTCATGCCTCGCTCCGCTTCAGGCGCGGTGAGGACGCCATGTAATCCAGGTTGGGGCTGTAGAACGGATCGCCTTCTTCGCGGTACGGCGAATAAGCCTGCGCCGAACGCACGAAATCGCTCTCCGGGATGGCACGCGGATCGCGCGTCTTGGATTCATGGTGGATCATCGAAGACTCGGCCACGTAGACCGTATGGAAGCCAGCGGCATAAGCACGCAGGCACAGTTCGACATCACTGCCACACACGATGAACGATTCGTCGAAGCCACCGACCTGCTCGAATTTGTCGCGGGCAATGACCATGCAGGCGCCGGTGACGGCCAGCACCTGACGCTGCAGCACCGGCGACACGAACAGGTTCTGGTTGTGCTGGGGCACCTCGCCCTTGAAGACATGGTCGGCCCAGCCGCCCATGCCGATCACAACACCGGCATGCTGGATGGTGCGGTCTCCGTACAGCAGAAGTGGACCGCAGACACCGACATCGCGGCGCAACGCATTCTCCACCAGGCGCTGAAGCCAGTCGCCCTTGATGACCTCGGTATCGTTGTTCAGGAACACCAGCACGTCGCCACGTGCCTGGGCGGCAGCCAGGTTGTTCAGCGCCGACCAGTTGAATGGCACGTCGGCGTCGATGACCCGGAAATCACCGCGCTGCGACATCACCTGCAACCACGCCAGCGTCTCGGGCTGGGTAGAGCCGTTGTCGACCACGATGATCTCGTAGGCCGGGTAGTCGGTCATTGCCAGCAGCGATTCGACGCAGGTGCGCAGCAGGTCCAGTCCGTCGCGGGTCGGGATGATGATGCTGGCCATCGGCGCAGGCGCGAGGATCGGGTAGCGGACGTCGTAGCAGAAAAGCTGCTTGCCATCGTCCACCTGGGCACCCGGGTAGAGCACATCGACATGACGCTGGATCGCGCGTTTGCCGGCATCGTGCGCGTAGGGCTTGGAACCGGCATTGGCGGCCGTCGAGCCGGCATGGGCGCGCCAGTGGTACAACACGCGCGGCACGTGGGCTACACGCGCACCGTCAGCCACGCAGCGCAGGACCAGGTCGTAATCCTGCGAACCATCGCAGCTGCTGTCCAGACCGCCGTGACGCTGGATCAAGTTGCGCTCGAAGCTGACCAAATGACCCAGGTACATCTGCGCCATGAACAGGTCATGGTTCCAGTCCGGCTTGAAATACGGGTGACGAAGGCGTCCGTCATCACCCAGCACGTCATGGTCGGAGTACACGATATCGGCGTTGGTACGGACATGGCATTCGACGACCGAGGCCAACGCGTCGGGTTCGAGCAGGTCGTCATGATCCAGGAACGTCACCCAACGACCGCTGGCCTGCGCGAGCGCCGCGTTGGTGGTCGCTGCAATGCCACTGCGCTGCGCCGAACGGGTCACCCGTAACGTGGGGATCTCGCGCTGCAGTTCGGCGAGGATCGAGGCGACATGCGGTTGGTCGGAAGCATCGTCGTGAATGCAGATTTCCCAGTTCCGGTAGGTCTGCTGCTGCACGCTGGCAATGGCCTCGCGCAAGAAATTCTCCGGCGTGTTGCAKACCGGCATCACCACACTGATCAGGCCGGCGTCGGCCGGTACCGGCACCGGTCGCTGGGCGGCCAGCCACTGCGCATACGCATCAGGCGCAAGCGGGTTCGGCGGGGTCTGCGGCCCATTGGCATAGGCAAGGATCGCCCGCACCAATTGTCGCGGCCCCTTGCGCGAGGCACGCGCAAGCGCAGAGAAGATGCTTCCTGCGGAAACACCTTGGCCCTGTGCACGGCGGACGCTCCAGTAGATCGCCTTGAGCACGTTGCTCAGTTTGGACAGCATCAGATAACTCCCTTTTTATTCGGTGCCTGGGCGCGCACGTAGACAGGCCAACTCACAACGTGACCCATGCGGCGGCGTAGCCGGCCAGCAGTCCGCCGACCCCCAGTGCCAGCATCACCAGCTTCCATTTCCTGCGCGACCGTGTGTAGGCGGCCGCATCGTCCGCCCGCTGGCTTTCCAGCCTGCGGCGCGCCTGATCCTGCTGCTCGCGCTCCTGCAGCAGACGCTGCTCGGCCTGCGCGAGTTGCTCGTCGCGCTGGGAGACGGTCTGCACCATTGCGTGGAGCTCTTCCCGGGCGTGCTGAAGGGCCGTCTGGCTCTCGACGTCACGGGCCAGCCAACCTGCATCGCTTTCGTCTTTGGCCGCCTGCAACTGCTGGGCGTAGTTGGCAGCAGCGCCCCATTCGCGCTTGGCTACCGCCAAGTCTGCGATGTAGGCGTCCAGCATCCGGGCCGTGGATTCCCACTCGCGCTCCGCGTTGTTGGCACGGAGCCCCAAAGCGCGCAGGCCCTTGGCCAACCCGCTCAGCAGGGCAGTCGCTTCCGCGTCCGACCCGGCCTGRAAGGGAGGATTGGCCCGCAGGCGCGCGGCATCGGTGTCACGGCGCACGGCAACGTAGTACTCGCGGTACGGCTCATCGCTATGGTCGCCGGCAAAAACCCGGCTGTTGTACAGGCGATCGGCCGCTTCCACCAAGGGTTCCAGCTCGGGGAACTTGACCTTGATGAAATGCGTGCCCATCAAGCTTGCCCACAAAGTGGCATTGCCTTGGCCAAAGCGCAGTACTTCCATGCCGGCGGCTTCGAAGGTCTGCACGACCTCGGCCGTCTGCACCAGGCCGAACTCCTTGTGCTCCTGCAGCCACACGTAATCTTCACCGAACAACTCATGCCAACGCCCGTTGGCCTCCACCTCGGCCTGCTCCACCCAGGGCCGCTCGGGCGGAAAACCGACGATCACGGCGCGACCTGCAACACGCGCCATTTCTGCGATGGCGCGCGTGCGCAGATCGGCGGGAATATGCTCAAGCACGTCCAGGGACACCACCGCATCGAACTGCTGGTCGGTAAACGGCAGCGCGGTTGCATCGGCGACAACGAAGTCCTTCTCGTCACCCTCAACGTGAAGGTCGGTGTACAGGAAGGTCGCCTGCGGAAGGAACTGGCCCAGCAGGCGTTGCCGATTGGCCCCTACCTCCAGCACGCTCGGCGCGTCGAGCCCCAGGGTCTGGAGCAGGTGTGCGGCCGCAGCGTAACGCTGGTAATGGTCGAACGGGATATCAAGAAGCGTCGACGTCATGGACCTTCCACTCATGGGGGATATAGACCACGCCTTCGCTGAAATAGGGCGCAGCCACGGTGAATACGCTGGCTTCGGACAGGTAGTCCAGGCAGACCAGGCCCTTGTCGGTGAACAGGCCCACATCGACACGGTACGTGCCGGTGAGCAGGGTCATCGAAGGAATGTGATAGGTGACGCGGTGCGACCCACGCGAGGTCGGGATCTGCACGCGCTCCAGATAGGTATTTGGACCGAAGATGTGCAAACCATCCATGCCCTTGATCGCCACGCCGAGCAACAGACCCTGCACCGCGTCGTCGACCACGGTATAGCTGATGTCCACGCTCAACGGCTCGAATGGCGCGAGCATGTCCGTGCTCAACGCAACCGTCTCCAGGTGCGCGGGGATGCTATCCGGGCGTGGCGCACGACACGTCTCGGCCGCCGCCTCACTTGCCTGCTCGCGCCCCAGTTCATAGTCGCGGAATCGATCGGCGACGAAACTGGCCTCGCCATGCAGCTTGACCTTGCCGCCTTCCAGCCACAGGGCGGTCTGGCAGAAGCGCTTTACCTGCTCCAGCGAATGCGAGACGAACAGGATGGTGGCGCCGCGCGCGCGGATCTGCTCGATCCGGGCAAGGCATTTCATCTGGAAGCGGATGTCACCCACCGACAGCGCTTCGTCGATGATCAGCACGTCCGGCTCGGTATGGATGGCCACCGAGAACGCGAGGCGCACGTACATGCCGCTTGAGTACGTTTTCACGGGCCGATCGAAGAAATCGCCGATGTCGGCGAAGGCGATGATCGACTCCAGCTTGTCGTCTACTTCCTTGCGGCTCAGACCCAGCAGCGAGGCACTCAGGTAGACGTTGTCGCGCCCTGAGAAATCTGGATTGAAGCCCGCGCCGAGTTCGAGCAGCGCGGCGAAACGGCCATGGATGTTCACCGACCCGGAGGTCGGGCGGACCGTCCCGCAGAGGATCTGCAGCAAGGTGGACTTGCCTGCCCCGTTGCGGCCGATGATGCCAACGGTCTCGCCGCGGGGCACGACCAGATTGACCCCATCCAGAGCACGGAAGGTACGGCTGGCGCGATCACCGGACGGCCGCAGCAGGGACATCAGGCGATCGCGCGGGCTGGCGTAGACCGGATAGTCCTTGGTGACATTCAGGACTTCGATCGCCGCGTCGGCAAGGGTTGCCGTGTCAGCGGGAAGTGGGCTGTTCATAGGACGTCCGAGAATCCGCGCGAGAGGCGACGGAAGAGAGCGTAGGAGACAAGCGCGAAGATCACCGACAGCGTGAAGTGGGGCAGCAGCACAGCCAGGTCAGGCGCCGCGTTCTGGACCGTGACCGCGCGCAGCTGTTCGATCGGGGTCACCAGTGGATTGAAGTGGATCAGCCCGGCCACGGCCGGAGGCATCGCCTTGGCCGGGAAGAAGATCGGGCTCAGGAACAGCAGCACGCTGCTCAGGATGCCGACGAACTGGCCGATGTCGCGCAGATAGACGCCCAGCGCGGACAACGACCAGGCAATCGCCAGCAGCATCGGGGTCATTTCCAGCAGAATCAGCGGCGCGGTGAGCGCCCAGGCCGAGGGCAGGCCGGATTGCCAGGTTTGCGCGACGAGCAGGATCAGCAAGCCGATCCCAGCGGTCGTCAGCGCGGCCGCCACCTTCACCATGGACAGCACCGGCAGCGGGAACACTACCTTCTTCACGAAGTTGGGCTGCCCAGCGATGATCCCCGGAGCGGTAACCAGCACCTCGGACAACAGGGTGAACGGCACCAGCCCGGCGAACAGCATCAGGGCGAAGTCACCGGTCGATTCGGCCCCTGCCCAGCGTGCCTTGAAGACGCCGCTGAAGACCAGGGTGTAAACGCAGAGCATGAGCACCGGCTGCAGCACCAGCCACAGGACGCCCAACGTGGTAGTGCGATAACGGGCGGCCAGCTCACGCCCCAGCAGCTGGCGGAACAGGAACAGCAGGTTGGCGTGCTTCTGCATCGATCAGGAGTTCCCAGCCAACAGCGCCTGCTCCAGATCCACCTGCAGATCCCCCAACTCCTCAACCCCCACGCTCAGCCGGACCAGCGCATCACTGATCCCCAGCTGCTCCCGGCGTTCCACCGGGATCGACGCATGCGTCATCACCGCCGGATGATTCACCAGGCTTTCCACCCCGCCCAGCGACTCGGCCAGGGTGAACAACTCGGTCTTCTCGCAGAAGCGCTTGGCCGCCGCGAATCCGCCCTTGAGCACGATCGAGACGATGCCGCCGTAGCCGTTCATCTGGCGCGTGGCCAGTTCATGCTGCGGGTGCGAGGTCAGGCCGGGGTAGATCACCTTCTCCACCGCCGGGTGGGTCTCCAGCCACTGGGCCAGGGCCAGCGCGTTGGCGCAATGGGCCTTCATGCGCAGCGGCAGGGTCTTCAGGCCGCGCAGGGCCAGGAAGCTGTCGAACGGCCCCTGCACGCCCCCGATGGAGTTCTGCAGGAACGCCATCTGCTCGGCCAGTTCGGCGTTGTCGCCGACCACCACCATGCCGCCGACCATGTCCGAGTGCCCGTTGAGGTACTTGGTGGCCGAGTGCAGGACCAGGTCCGCGCCCAGTTCCAGCGGGCGCTGCAGCATCGGCGAGGCGAAGGTGTTGTCGACCACCACGATCAGGCCGTGGCGCTTGGCGATGGCGGCCACCGCGGCGATGTCCACGATCTTCAGCATCGGGTTGGTCGGGGTTTCGATCCAGACCATCTTCGTCTGCTCGGTGATCGAGGCCTCGAAGGCGGCCAGGTCGGTCAGGTCCACGAAGCTGAACTGCAGGTTGGCGGTGCGCTTACGCACGCGCTCGAACAGGCGGAAGGTGCCGCCGTAGATGTCGTCCATCGCCACCACGTGGCTGCCGGCGTCCAGCAGCTCCATCACCGTGGAGCTGGCGGCCATGCCCGAGGCGAACGCGAAGCCGCGGCTGCCGCCTTCCAGGGAGGCCACACAGCGCTCGTAGGCGAAGCGGGTGGGATTGTGGGTGCGCGAGTACTCAAAGCCCTGGTGTTCGCCGGGGCTGGACTGGGCGTAGGTGGAGGTCGCGTAGATCGGCGGCATCACCGCGCCGGTGCTCGGATCGGGCGACTGTCCGCCGTGGATGGCCAGGGTAGCCAGGGCAAGTGCACGGTTGCCGTGCCCGGAGAAAGCGTGGTCGGACATGTTGTTTCCCAGCAATGGAGAGCCCCGGTAGGGGCTCCCGCAAAAGGAGCGGAAGTCTATCAGCGGCGGCTTAATTGACCGTTGACGCGGATAAACGCTGATTCAGAGCAGCTGCGGCCGGCGCGGGGCGGTTTACTGGACCCGGCGGCGCAGGTAGTTCAGCAGGTCGATGCGGGTGATCAGGCCCAGGAAGGCGGTGCCGTCCATGACGATGGCGACCTGGCCGCGGTCGAACACCGGCAGCAGGGCCTCGATCGGCGATTTCACGTCCAGCCGGTCCAGCTTGCTGACCATCGCCGTGGCGACCGGGTCGCGGAAGCGGGCTTCGTCGCCGTAGACATGCAACAGCACGTCGCTTTCGTCCACGATGCCCACCAGCTGGTCGCCGTCCATCACCGGCAGCTGCGACACGTCGTACAGCTTCATGCGCYGGTAGGCGGTGGTCAGCAGGTCCTTCGGCCCGATCACCACGGTGTCGCGCTGGCCGTACGGGCGCAGGATCAGGTCGCGCAGATCGCCCGACTGCGGGCGCTCCAGGAAGCCGTTGTCCAGCATCCAGTAGTCGTTGTACATCTTGGACAGGTACTTGTTGCCGGTGTCGCAGACCAGAACCAGCACCTTCTTCGGGGTGGTCTGCTCCTTGCAGTACTTCAGCGCGGCAGCCAGCAGGGTGCCGGTGGAGGAGCCGCCGAGGATGCCTTCCTTGCCCAGCAGCTCGCGCGCGGTATGGAAGCTCTCGGCATCGCTGATCGCATAGGCCTTGGTGACGCGGCTGAAGTCGGCGATCGAGGGCAGGAAGTCCTCGCCGATGCCTTCCACCAGCCAGCTGCCGGACTTGTCGTTGAGCACGCCGTCGTTGATGTACTCGGCCAGGATCGAGCCGACCGGATCGGCCAGCACCAGTTCGGTCTTCGGCGAGGCGGTGGCGAACGCGCGCGACAGGCCGGTCATGGTGCCCGAGCTGCCGCAACCGAACACGATCGCGTCCAGGTCGCCGTCCATCTGTGCCAGGATCTCCGGACCGGTGCCGAACTCATGCGCCGCCGGGTTGTCCGGGTTGCCGAACTGGTTGATGAAGTACGCGCCCGGGGTTTCCTCGGCCACGCGCTGGGCCATGTCCTGGTAGTACTCCGGATGGCCCTTGGCCACATCCGACCGGGTCAGGCGCACTTCGGCGCCCATCGCCTTGAGGTTGAAGATCTTCTCGCGGCTCATCTTGTCGGGTACGACCAGGATCAGCTTGTAGCCCTTCTGCTGGGCGACCAGCGCCAGGCCCAGGCCGGTGTTGCCGGCGGTGCCCTCGACCAGGGTCGCGCCCGGCTTGAGGTCACCGCGCTTTTCAGCGGCTTCGATCATCGACAGGCCGATGCGATCCTTGATCGATCCTCCGGGATTGGCGCTTTCGAGCTTGAGATAAAGCTCGCAGACGCCGGTGTCCAGGCGCTGGGCCTTGACGATCGGGGTCTGGCCAATGAGTTCAAGTACGGAGGAATGGATTGCCATCGGTTCACATCGATTCGCGCCGCAATGCGGCCGGACCGGTGATTATCCGACGGTTGGCGGAGAAAGTCAGGTTGCCGCGATCTACGGCCGTCGGCGGCCGACGAAGGGCCTGCGGCACAAGGCCCTGCACAGAACGACGCGGACGGCGTCCCTCGACGAGGAGACGGACGCCGCCCGCGTCGACGGGGGAAGGTACCGACCGTAGGCCGGTACCCAAAGGGCTCAATGCATGGGGGAGTCGTACATCCGTTCCAGCTTCTGCTTGGCCAGCAGCTTCTCACGCTTCATCCGGCCCAGGGTCAGATCGTCTATCGGCAACACACCCAGCTGGGCATCCATGCACTTTTTGTTCAACTTCTGGTGCCGCTCGTACAGTGCCTTGAATTCCGGGTCACGCTTGCGGCGTGCATCGATCTCGCTCTGGGGCTGACCTTCGAACATGATGAACCTCCTATCGCTTGTTGCAGAAACAAGAACGCCCCGGCCTCACGGCACGGGGCGTTGCTTTTGGGTGGAGCGCCGGACACGAACCGCAACCGAACCTGCACGTGCAACCGGGACTGCCCGGACTGCAGACTGCTGTGGTTCAAGCCCTCGGTTCATCGGCCCGGCCCTCCAATCGTCCGGGTCGCGGAAGGCCACCCGGACAACTGACCCTACGCCTGCTCCGGAGGGTCTTCAAGCGTTTCATCTGAAATTTTCGATGTGGCCCAGCAGAGGTTCAGGCTGAACACGCAGAACAACGAAAATTAAACGAAAACAAGCAGTTGCATCACAACCAACGATCGTGGTCGACCACCGCGCCGTTCTCAGGGCGCGATGATCACCTCGGCCGAACGCGCCTTGGTCGCCGCCGCCTTCTTGCCGCTCACCTGCAGCCGGCTGGCGCTGACGCCCGCGGCCACCAGCGCGTCGCGCAGGGCCTGGGCACGCTGATCGCCCACCCCGGCGGCGGCATCATAGGCCTCGATCCGCACCCGACCCTTCTTGCCGATGTTGAGGTACTCGGCCAGCGCCTTGGCCTGGCCCTTGGCCCCGGCCGACAAAGCACCCTTGCCGGCGGCGAAGGCATCGCCGTTGAAGGTGAAGACCTCGCCGCGGGTGTCGAACTTCGACCCCGGCAGCTTGTTGCCCGAGACCAGTTCGGCCTCTTCGYGGGCCAGCTTGGCCGCGCTCTGCTGGGCTGCGCTCAGGCGCGCGGTCTGCTTGCCGGCCACGCTGGTCAGCGCGGTTTCGGCATCCTGGCGGGCCAGGGCTTCCTGTTCGGCGGCCACGCGCAGGCGCTCGCTCTCCTCGGCCTGGATCTGCGCCTGCACGCGCAGGCGTTCGGCCTCCTGGCGGGCGCGCTGGGCATCGCGGCGGCTGGCTTCGATCAGCAGCTCGCTGCGGGTGCGTTCGAGCTGGTCGACCTCGCGCTGGGCCAGCGCGGCACGTACGCTGGTTTCGGCGATCTCGACCCGGCGCTCGGCCAGGTAACGGGCCTGGTCCACATCACGGCGCTTGGCCTTGGCCAGCTCCGCGACCGCCTGCTGGGCCTGCAGCCGCTCGAAGGCGCCCAACTGGGCCGCATCGGGGTTGGCCTGGATGGCCATCAGCCGCTGGCTCAACTGGGCCACGGCCGGGTCTTCGGCCGCCTGGGCCAGCAGCGGCAGGGCCAGGCTGGCGGCCAGCAGCAGGGTGGAGGCACGCAGCGTCGGGGACTTCATCGGCGAAACCTTCATCAGCGGTTCTCCCCGGTGGCGAGCTGGCGTTGCAGCTGGGTCACCTCATTGCGGCGCAGCTGCAGCTGGGCGGTGGCCGTGGCCTCCTCGCTGCGGGCGCGGGCCAGGTCGGCATCGACCGTGGCGCGAACGGCCAGGGCCGGGGCGTTCTTGCGCTCGCGGCGGTCGCCGGCCGCGCGCTGGGCCTGTTCAAGCCCTTGCCGGGCCACGGCGATCAGGTCCGGGGCGTACTGGTCGGCATCGGCCTGGGTGGCCTTGTCGACCGCCTGCCGGGCCTGCATCAGCTCCAGCGCGCCGTCCTGCGCCTGGGCGGCGCCTGCGAACGCGAGTGTGCACACCGTCACGCATATCAGCAGCGTCCGGTACGGGACACGTCGTATTTGTGCGAAGCTAGGATTCATTGGGGGTGCCGTCGCCAGAAGTAGGAGCGCGGCCATTGTCGGAAGCCTGCGGCGTGCTTGCAATGGCACGCGGCCGATTGTTGGGGAAACATTTCGCATGGATATCGGCTATTTCCTGAAGCTGATGACCGAAAAGAACGCTTCGGACATGTTCTTGACGACCGGAGCACCGGTATACATCAAGATCGAGGGCAAGTTGTACCCGCTGGGCAATACCGGCCTGCCGCCGGGAATGGTCAAGAAGATCGCCTACTCGCTGATGGACGAGGGCCAGGTGCCCGAGTTCGAGCGCGAGCTGGAGCTCAACATGGCCATCGCCCTGGCCGAGGCCGGGCGCTTCCGCGTCAACGTGTTCAAGCAGCGCGGCGAGGTGGGCATGGTGATCCGTGCCATCCGCAGCAAGATTCCCAGCATCGAAGAGCTCAACCTGCCGCAGGTGCTCAAGGACGTCATCATGACCCCGCGCGGGCTGGTGCTGGTGGTCGGCTCGACCGGTTCGGGCAAGTCGACCTCGCTGGCCTCGATGATCGACCACCGCAACAGCACCACGACCGGGCACATCCTCACCATCGAGGACCCGATCGAGTACCTGCACAAGCACAAGATGTCCATCGTCAACCAGCGCGAGGTCGGGCTGGATACGCACGCCTTCCACAACGCGCTGAAGAACGCGATGCGTGAAGCGCCGGACGTGATCCTGATCGGCGAGATCCTGGATGCCGAAACCATGGAGGCGGCCATCGCCTTCGCCGAGACCGGGCACCTGTGCCTGGCCACGCTGCACTCCAACAACGCCGACCAGACCATCGAGCGCATCCTCAACTTCTTCCCGGAAAGCGCCCACCGCAACGTGCTGATGAACCTGTCGCTGAACCTGCGCGCGGTGGTGTCCCAGCGCCTGGTGAAGGGTAAGGACGGGCGTCGCCTGCCGGCCACCGAGGTGTTGATCAACACCCCGATGATCCGCGATCTGCTGCGCCGCGGCCAGGTGCATGAGATCAAGGCTGCGATGGAAGCCTCGCTGGAAGAAGGCATGGAGAGCTTCGACCAGTGCCTGTTCCGGATGGCCAAGAACGGCATCATCGAGCAGGAGGAAGCGCTGCGCGCGGCCGACTCGCGCGATGGCCTGGCGTTGAAGTTCCGGCTGTCCGAAGGTGGCAGTGGCGAGCACGATCCGTACGCGGATTTCTCGGCCAACAGTGCGCCGGCGGCGATCACGCACGGGTTCTGAGGGGTGATCGGGGAGCCACGCGTTGCGTGGCTCTACCGGTGCGGTTTCGATCCAGTCTTTTGAGGAGCCGGCCAACGGCCGGCACTACCCTGCGCGTTACCGCCGGTCAGGCGGCGTCGGGCTGGTTTTCCGGGCGCGCCGTGTCGAAGGCCGGCAAGGCAAGGCACGCCGCATCGATCCGGGCCAGGGTCGGGTACGGCTCCAGGTCCAGGTTGAAGCGGCGCGCGTTGTACAGCTGCGGGACAAGACAGCAGTCGGCAAGGCTCGGGCTGTCGCCATGGCAGAAGCGACCGGTATCGACCGATTCGACCAGCATCCGCTCCATCGCGTCGAACCCCACCCGCATCCAGTGCCGGGTCCAGTCATCGCGCTCGACCTGCGGCACGTTCCAGGTGTCGCTGAAGAACTGCATCACCCGCAGGTTGTTGAGCGGGTGCACATCGCACGCCACCAACTGTGCCAGACCGCGCACCCGCGCACGCCCGGCCGCATCGTCGGGCAGCAGCGCCGGCAGCGGGAACACCTCGTCCAGGTATTCCAGGATCGCCATCGACTGCCGCAGCACCTGCCCGTCATGGCACAGCGTGGGCACCAGTTCCTGGGGATTGAGCGCGGCATAGGCCGCGCTGTGCTGCTGTCCACCATCGCGCACCAGGTGCACCGGGGTGATCCGGTGTGGCAGCTGCTTGAGATTCAACCCGATCCGCACGCGATACGCCGCGCTGGACCGCCAGTAGCTGAACAGTTCGATGGCGCTCTCGTCGGTGGCGGTGGCCGCGTTCAGGGCTTGGCGGCCTGTTCGATGCGCTGCTCGATCGCCCCGAAGATGCTCTCGCCGGCCGCGTCGAGCATTTCGATCCGGACCACGTCGCCGAAGGACATGAACGGCGTGCTCGGCTTGCCGTCGCGCAGGGTTTCCACCGTGCGCTGTTCGGCGAAGCAGGACGCGCCCTTGYTGGTGTCCTCGTTGGCGATGGTGCCCGAGCCGACGATCGCACCGGCGCCCAGCGGACGGGTCTTGGCCGCGTGCGCAACCAGCTGGGCGAAGTTGAACTGCATGTCCACGCCGGCTTCCGGCGCGCCGAACCATTCGCCATTGATATGGGTGAGCAGCGGCAGGTGGACCTTGCTGTCCTGCCAGGCCTCACCCAGCTCATCGGGGGTGACGAACACCGGCGACAGCGCCGAGCGCGGCTTGGACTGCAGGAACCCGAAGCCCTTGGCCAGCTCGCCCGGGATCAGGTTGCGCAGCGAGACGTCGTTGACCAGCCCGACCAGCTGGATGTGGCCGGCGGCCTGTTCCGGGGTCACCGCCATCGGCACGTCGTCGGTGATCACCACGATCTCCGCCTCCAGGTCGATGCCGTAGTCCTCGCTGACCACCTTGACCGCGTCGCGCGGGCCGTAGAAGCCGGCGCTGGTGGCCTGGTACATCAACGGATCGGTGTAGAAGCTCTCCGGCACTTCGGCGCCCCGCGCACGGCGCACCCGCGCCACGTGCGGCAGGTAGGCGCTGCCGTCGACGAATTCATAGGCGCGCGGCAGCGGCGCGGCCAGCGCCTGCAGGTCGATGTCGAACACGCCGTCGGCGCTGCCGTCGTTGAGCGATTCGTACAGCGCGTTCAGGCGCGGCGCCAGGTGCGACCAGTCTTCCAGCGCCTGCTGCAGCGTGGTGGCGATGCCGGTGGCGCGCACGCCGTGGCGCAGGTCGCGCGAGACCACGATCAGGGTGCCGTCGCGGCCGCCTTCCTTCAAAGAACCAAGCTTCATGGGTGGGTATCCGGAATCGCGAAAATAGGTTTCAAGTGTAATCAAATGCGCGGTCAATCCAAGTCGCACTGCGCCAGAACGACGATAGCCCATGCGAATGATGCTGGGGTGGTCGCCTGCGACGGTCGCCCGGCCAACGGCCGGTCGTTACGGATTGCGACGGGCGCCGGGTAGCTCCGGATACGTCGGCGCTGGCGTCTCCAAGCTGAACAGGGGGATTTGGTACGGAACTCAACTATCCGCTAGACTATGCCGGTCTGCAGCGGCCGTCCGTTTCCCTTCGGGATCRCCGGCGATATGGATCATCGATCCGTCGCCCGCCCCCACTCCGACGCCATTCGTCATGCATACCAGTCTGCGCACCGCGCTGGCTGCACCCAATTCTCGCAGCGCGGTTTACGGGAACGCTCCGAGTCAGCCGATCACTCTGATCTGCCTCGCGTCCGGCCATTCGGCCTGGCGTTACTTTGTCTTTGGAGCTTCCACCCGATGTCTTTTGAATCCTTGGGCCTTGCCCCGTTCCTGCTGCGCGCGTTGGCCGAGCAGGGCTACGACACCCCCACCCCGATCCAGGAGCAGGCCATCCCGCTCGCCCTGGAAGGCCGCGACCTGCTGGCCGGCGCACAGACCGGTACCGGCAAGACCGCCGCGTTCGGCCTGCCGCTGCTGCAGCACCTGGGCACCAACCCGCAGGCCGTCGATGGCCCGCGCCGTCCGCGTGCACTGGTGCTGGCCCCAACCCGCGAGCTGGCCACCCAGGTGCATGACAGCCTGCGCGGCTACAGCAAGTACCTGCGCATCCCGAGCGCCTGCATCTACGGCGGCGTCGGCATGGGCAACCAGTTCGACGTGCTGCGCCGTGGCGTGGACCTGCTGGTCGCCTGCCCGGGCCGCCTGATCGATCACATCGAGCGTCGCAGCGTCGACCTTTCCGGCATCGAAATCCTGGTGCTGGACGAAGCCGACCGCATGCTCGACATGGGCTTCCTGCCGTCGATCAAGAAGATCCTCGCCAAGCTGCCGCGCCAGAACCGCCAGACCCTGCTGTTCTCGGCGACCTTCGAAGAGAGCATCAAGCAGCTGGCGCTGGAGTTCATGCGCAACCCGGAGCAGATCCAGGTCACGCCGAAGAACACCGTTGCCGAGAACATCAGCCACCGCGTGCACCCGGTCGATGGCCCGCGCAAGCGCGAGCTGCTGCTGCACCTTCTGGCCCAGGACAGCCGTGAGCAGACCCTGGTGTTCGGCCGTACCAAGCATGGCTGCGACAAGCTGGCCATGTTCCTGGACAAGTCCGGCATCAAGACCGCGGCGATCCACGGCAACAAGAGCCAGGGCCAGCGCCTGCGCGCACTGGGCGACTTCAAGGCTGGCCGCGTGACCGTGCTGGTGGCGACCGACATCGCCGCGCGCGGCATCGACATCAACGAGCTGCCGAAGGTCATCAACTATGACCTGCCGATGGTGGCCGAGGATTACGTGCACCGCATCGGCCGTACCGGCCGTAACGGCGCAACCGGCCAGGCGATCTCGCTGGTGGCCCAGGACGAGGCCAAGCTGCTCCGCCAGATCGTGCGCCTGCTGGACAAGGATATGGACATCCGCGATGTGCCGGGCTTCGAGCCGCAGACCCCGATCCGCTGGGGCAACAGCGCGCCGGGCAAGGCCGAGCTGCCGGGTGGCGATCGCTCGCCGCGCAAGCACGCACGTCGCCCGCACGCCGAGGCCCCGCGCCACGCCCATGCCGGCCCGAAGAAGGCCGGCGGCGCTCAGCGTGATGGCGCCGGTCGCGGTGCTCCGCGTGGTGGCCAGCCGCAGGGCCAGCGCCGTGGCGGTGGCAATGCCGCTGGCGGCCGCAGCCAGGGCGGCGGTGGCGGTCGCGCCAGCTGATCCGTTCGCGGACCGGTTGAATTGAAAAGGGCGACGCTTCATGCGTCGCCCTTTTTTTGGTTTGCATCCGGGCCGT
>NZ_JBFULO010000026.1:0-20830 GCF_054049855.1 Stenotrophomonas sp. P5_B8
GCTTTCTCACCCTGGGCATCGCACTCGGCAGCTGGTGGGCCTATTACGAGCTGGGCTGGGGTGGCTGGTGGTTCTGGGACCCGGTGGAGAACGCCAGCTTCATGCCGTGGCTGGCGGGCGCGGCGCTGATCCACTCCCAGGCGGTCACCGAAAAGCGCGGCAGCTTTGCCAGCTGGACGCTGCTGCTGGCCATCGCCGCGTTCGCGCTGTCGCTGCTGGGCACCTTCCTGGTGCGCTCGGGCGTGCTGACCAGCGTGCATTCGTTCGCCGCCGATCCTTCGCGCGGTACCTTCATCCTGATCTTCCTCGCGTTGGTGATCGGAGGCGCGCTGCTGCTGTACGCGCTGCGTGCCGGCGCGCTGGGCAACGATGACCCGCGGCGCGGTTTCATGCCGATCTCGCGGGAAACCCTGCTGCTGGCCAACAACCTGCTGCTCGCCGCCGCCTGCGCGATGGTGCTGCTGGGTACGCTGTACCCCCTGCTGGCCGATGCGCTGGGGCTGGGCAAGGTGTCGGTGGGCCCCCCCTACTTCGGCACGCTGTTCCTGCTGCTGATGGCACCGCTGGTGGCACTGCTGCCGTTCGGCCCGCTGGTGAACTGGCAACGCGACCAGGCCTCGCGCACGCTGGCCATGCTGGCACCGTGGGCGGCGCTTGCGCTGCTGCTGGGCGTCATCGCCTACTTCATGGCGCCGCAGGGCGCGCTCAAGACCGCCGCCGGGGTCACCGCCGCGGCGTGGGTGGCCTTGGGCACCGCGCGCTTCGTGTGGACGCGCCTGCGCGGCAACGGGCGCTTCAACGCCGAGATGGTGGGCATGCTGCTGGCCCACGGCGGCGTGGCGGTGTTCCTGGCCGGTGCGTTGCTGGTGGAAGCRCTGAACGTGCAGCGCGAGGTCGCCTTGTCGCCGGGGCAGTCGCTGCAGGTCAGTGGCTACGAGTTGCGCTTTGAAGGCGTGGACCACCAGCAGGGCCCCAACTACAGCGCCGACCGTGGCCATGTGCGGGTCATGCAGGGCGATCGCCAGATTGCCTTGCTGCACCCGGAAAAGCGCGCCTACGCCAGTGGCGGGCAGATGATGACCGAGGCCGGCATCCACGCCCGCCTCAACGGCGATATCTACGTGGCGCTGGGCGAGCCGCTGGGCAACAATGCATGGGCGGTGCGCGTGCACGTCAAACCCTTCGTCCGCTGGATCTGGCTGGGCGCATTGCTGATGGCACTGGGCGGCTTCGTCACCGCCGCCGACCGCCGTTTCCGTCGTCCCTGAGTATTGGAGTTTCCCCGTGTCCGATCCGCGTCCCGCCTCCCGTCCCCTGCCGCCCGTGGCCATCGTCATCGGCGTACTGTTCTTCTTCGGGCTGCTCGGGCTGATGGTGTACGGGGTGATGAAGTCCGGCGCGCCCGATCGCGATGTGCTGCCCTCGGCACTGATCGGCAAACCGGCCCCGGCCTTCATCCTGCCGGTGCTGCACGACCCGACCATCAAGGTCAGCAGCACCGAACTGCGCGGCGCGCCGTACGTACTCAACGTGTGGGGCAGCTGGTGCGCGGCCTGCCGCGAAGAGCATCCCATCCTGACCCGTTTCGCCGAGACCAAGCGGGTGCGGGTGATCGGCTACAACTGGAAGGACGAACCGGCCGATGCGCTGCGCTGGCTGGAGCAGCTGGGCAATCCGTTCGTCCTGGTGCTGACCGACCTCGAAGGCCGCACCGCCATCGACTGGGGCGTGACCGCGGCGCCTGAGACCTTCCTCGTCGATGCCAGCGGCGTGGTGCGCTGGAAGTACAGCGGCGCGCTCAGCCAGCGCGTCATCGACACCCAGCTCATTCCCGAACTGGCCAAGGTGGAACGCGCCAATGCCAATACCCAGAACCGCCTGCCGGCCGCGCCGTAATCTGCGCTGCGGCCGCCTGCTGCGCGGCGCGCTGTTGGCCACGGCGCTGCTGATGCCGCTGGTGGCGCTGGCCCAGGCGGTCTCCGACCCGACCCCGTTGCACTACCGCGATGCCGCCGAAGAGGCACGCTTCCATGCGCTGGCCGCGGAACTGCGCTGCGTGCAATGCCAGAACCAGTCACTGGCCGATTCCAATGCGCAGATCGCCCATGACCTGCGCCGTGAAGTGCTCGCGCTGATGCAGCAGGGCCGCGACGACGCGCAGATCAAGCAGTTCCTGGTCGACCGTTACGGCGAGTTCGTGCTGTACCGGCCGCCGATGGATGCGCGCAACAGCCTGCTGTGGTTTGGCCCGGCGATCTTCCTGCTCGGCGGTGCCGGCGTGATGGTGTGGGTGGTGCGTCGGCGCAGCCGGCAGATCCAGCCGCTGGATGACCGGGGGGAAGGCTGGTGAGCGCCGTCCTGCCGATCCTGGCGGCGCTGGCCGCCGCCCTCGTCGCGGCGCGGGTGCTGTGGCCGCTGCGCAGTGCAGGACGACGCGCGCCGTTCATCGCCATGGTGCTGGCCATCGGCGCCGCAGCAGGCGCGCTGTATCTGCTGGTGGGCACCCCGCAGGCCGCCGTGCAGATTGCCGACGCGCGCGAGCCGACCACGCTGCGTGATGGCGTGGCGGAGCTGCAGCAGGCGCTCGCGCGCGATCCACAGCGCGCCGATGGCTGGGCCCTGCTCGGCCGCTCGCAACTGGCGCTGGGCAAGCTGGCCGAGGCCAACGCCGCCTATGCGCGGGCACTGCAGCTGGCGCCGGATGAGCCCGCCGTACTGGTCGAAGCCGCACAGGCCCGCGCCCAGGCCAACCCGGGCAAGCAGTTCGACGACACCGCGCTGCAGTGGCTGCGCCATGCACAACAGATTGCCCCGGACAGCGACCGCGCCGGCTGGCTGATCGGCATCGCCCTGCGCCAGCGCGGGCAGGACGCCGAGGCTGCGGCCACGTGGGAAGCCTTGCTGCCGCGACTGGATCCGCCCGCTGCAACGGCCCTGCGCGAGCAGATCGCGATCGCCCGCGCGAAGGCCGGTGTTCCTGCGGGTGCAACCGCACCCGTGGCGGCCGCATCGAGCCGCCAGGGACTGATCGTCACCGTCGCACTGGACCCCACGTTCGCCGCACGCGCAACGCTGCCCGGCGACGCCAGCGTGTTCGTGATCGCCCGCGTGCCCGGCGGCCCGCCGATGCCGGTGGCGGTGGAAAAACACGCGCTCGGCGACCTGCCGCTGCGGGTGACGCTGGACGATGCGGACAGCCCGATGCCGACCCAGCCCTTGTCCGCGCTGCAGGAGGTGGAGGTGTTCGCGCGCGTGTCCGCCTCCGGACAGGCTAACCGCCAGCAAGGCGACATCGACTCGCCGCTGGTCCGCGTGCGCCTGCCGCATGACGGCCCGGTGCCGCTGGTGATCGGCACGCCGTGACCGCCGCCGCGATGCAGCGTGCCGTCACTGACACGGCGTACCGTCCGGACCCGGCTAAAATGCGCGCATGACTGAATTCATTCCGCCCGGCACGCGCTACCACGCCCTGCCCTCGCCCTTCCCGTTCAAGCGCGGCGGTCAACTGCTGGACGCGCACGTGGCCTATGAAACCTGGGGCACGCTGGACGCCAAGGCGAGCAACGCGATCCTGATCGTCACCGGCCTGTCGCCGGATGCGCACGCCGCCGCCAACGCCGACAACCCGGCCGCCGGCTGGTGGGAAGGCATGCTCGGCCCGGGCAAGGCGATCGATACCGAGCGCTGGTTCGTGGTCTGCGTGAACTCGCTGGGCAGCTGCAAGGGCTCCACGGGACCGGCCAGCATCGACCCGGCCACCGGCGCGCTGTACCGCCTGCAGTTCCCTGAACTGTCGATCGAAGACGGCGCGCGTGCTGCGGTCGAGGTGGTGCGTGCGTTGGGCATTGCCGAGCTGGCCTGCGTGATCGGCAACTCGATGGGCGGCATGACCGCGCTGGCCGTGTTGCTGCTGCACCCGGGCATCGCGCGCAGCCACATCAACATTTCCGGCAGTGCGCAGGCGCTGCCGTTCTCGATCGCGATCCGCTCGCTGCAGCGCGAGGCGATCCGGCTGGACCCCAAGTGGGATCTCGGCCGTTACAGCGACGACAGCTACCCGGAATCGGGCATGCGCATGGCGCGCAAGCTGGGGGTGATCACCTACCGCTCCGCGCTGGAATGGGACGGTCGCTTCGGCCGCGTGCGGCTGGATTCGGACCAGGCCGACGATGACCCGTTCGGCCTGGAATTCCAGGTGGAAAGCTACCTGGAAGGCCACGCGCGCCGCTTCGTGCGCTTCTTCGATCCCAACTGCTACCTCTATCTGAGCCGCTCGATGGACTGGTTCGACCTGGCCGAATACGCCGACGGCGACGTGCTCGCCGGACTGGCGAAGATCCAGGTCGACAAGGCGCTGGCGATCGGCGCCAACACCGACATTCTGTTCCCGGTGCAGCAGCAGCAACAGATTGCCGACGGCCTGCGCGCCGGTGGCGCCGACGCGCGCTTCATCGGGCTGGATTCACCGCAGGGGCACGATGCGTTCCTGGTGGATTTCGCGCGGTTCGGGCCGGCGGTGGGCGAGTTCCTTTCCGCGCTCTAAGGACAGACATGCGACTGCAGGGAAAGCTAAGCGAGTGGGACGACGCACGCGGGTTCGGCTTCGTGCAGCCCAATGGTGGAGGTGAGCGTTGCTTCGTGCATATCCGCGCATTTGCGGCGCGCGATCGACGCCCAGCGCTTGGCGATGTCATTACGTACGAGGTTCAGCGCGATGCCCAGGGGCGCCGCAATGCCACACAGGTGCGCTTTGCGCTGCAGCGTGGCGGAACGCGCGGTACCCCTGCCGCCGAGCGGAAGGGTCGCGATATTATCCCTCGCAAAACCGTCGCACTGCTGTTCCTCGCTGGCATCGCTGGGCTCTCGGCGTGGATGCACTGGCCCATGTGGTTGCCCGCCACGTATCTGGGCGTCAGCGGCGTGACCTATTTGTTCTACTGGCACGACAAAAGCGCTGCGCGTAACGACCGGCAGCGCACCCCTGAGAAAACCCTGCAACTGCTTGCCTTGTTCGGCGGCTGGCCCGGCGCCTTGTTGGCGCAGTCGGTGCTGCGCCACAAGAATCGCAAGACATCGTTCCAAGGAGTGTTCTGGGTGGCGGTGGCGATCAACCTGATCGCGCTGACATGGCTGATCCGGAACATCGCCGGGTAGAGCCACGCCATGCGTGGCTAGCGCAGTAATGGGGCGCCACTTCCAACGGCGCCCGACCACACAAGACGCTTGCACCACCTTCAATTCCCACCAAACCGACTACAGCGCCAGCCATGCCGGTGCTGCACCATCTCCTCCGATCCCTGTCATCGCCCAGGTCCACCACCGGCCGCTCGTTCACCGTCAGCGTGATACGCCCATGCTCCGCCTAACGAAACAGTCTTCAACCTGCAGAAGTAGGTCCATTCAGGCGTGCGCCAACGCGGGTCGAAAACGCACTGTAAGCACCGCTGTGCCAGCCGTCCAGGCTGGGGTCCCGGCTTCCGGCCGGAAGCGCGCAACGCCAAAGTACCGATGCACCGCTACCCACGCCTTCACGTGGGCTCCACGACGCACACTACCCCTCCGGATACATCGCGGCATAGCTTGGGTCCGCGTGCTCCCACTGTGCCTCATGATGAATGAGGTAATCACACACCGCCTGAAGATCGATCTCGGCAGGAATATTCACTGCCATGTATCGGGCCTTGGCGCCCTCATAGCTGCACCCAAGGGCTACCAGACCTTGAAGAACATCGTCTGAGGCGTTGCCTGGAGAGACGGGTGGATCAAATATGACGCGAACGGTGCGATTTCCTGACTTCACGACGATGGATTCGAAAGTGGGTCGTCCTTCCTCATGGTCCACGGGGGCGAAAACCGCGTCCTGCCATGAGACGTCATAGGCATAGAACGGGGAATTATCAAGTTGGTAGCGATCCTCCCCGAGCGGGGTCGCCCAAAGCGTCTCGATGTTTGCGCCGCCCTCGCCGTCGGGAACCCGGAACAGGACCTTGGCTTTCGCACCGTCATTCACGCGGAGCTCTCCAGATTGAACATGCTGCGATGCGGCTTCGGTATTGATCCCCTGATCGTACACCGGCTACAGCGAGCAAAGGCCGTCGTACGTGATGTCGGAGCCATTTCCCACGCGGTGGATGCGCGCGAAGCCAAGCTCCCCCAGAGCGCACCGTAGTCGCCTCGCACATCATTACGCCAGAAACGCGTCCCCACACCATCGTTTCATCGCGACCACTGAGGCGGTTCAAACTCCCTCGGTGTCCAGCTTGCCGCCACCGTCCAGTTCGTTTGGCGGCGTTGTCCAATTCATTGGGCGTCGCTGTCCAGTTTGTTTGGCGCTGGGTATCCAATTGGTTGGCGTTTCGTACTTTCCCTGACCGAAGGTGTCATCAGCCGCCAGATCGGCCGACTGCAGTCCTTCCAGGGGTATCGCTGTTCAAACGCGTTGGAAACGCGTATCCGCCTGCTGCCAAATGGCGGGCGCTACGCCGCCCAGGTCCGCTAGTGGCGGACCGCCTGGACCGGGACAACCAATATCTGATGGGACAGCCGGAGAACGCGGCGAGCCTGGACATTGCCGTAACGCCGACATTCGGGATACGGTGGCTCATCCCCCGCCTCGCCGGCTTTACCCGGACGCATCCCAACATCACCGTGCACCTTGCCCAACGCACCGAGCGGTTTGCGCTGGCGGGAAGCGGCTTCGATGCCGCCGTGCACTTCGACCACCCGGCCTGGGCGGGCATGCGGACCTATCCGCTGCTGCAGGAGGTGCTGTTACCGGTCTGCCATCCCTCGCTGCTCGGCGGGCGCAAGCGTTTGCCTGCGCTGGAGACGTTGCCACGCCTGCACAGGCGACAAAGCCCAGACGCCTAGCAAAGCTACGCACAGGAGACCGGCGTGCCCCTCACCAATCCCGCAGTGGGCGCGCGCTACGATCTGCACGCGATGGGTGATTGAAGCAGCGCTGGCGGGCCTCGGCATTGCGCTAATACAGCGGCTTTATGTGGATGCCGAGCTGGCGCAGGGGCGACTGGTCGCGCCTTGGCCGCACCCCAGGCGCGCTTCAAAGATCTTCTGCCTCGTTCTACACGAACCGATCAGTCTGGCTGCCGGTCCATTGCAGGCGTTCGCGCATTGGCTGCTGGAAGCAGCTGGCAACGCGGGCACCAATCAATGCACCCGGCGGTTCCCTCACTGCAGGGAGGCCCATGGATTGGGCCAGGCCCAGCGTCCTTTACTTCCCTGCAGAGCGTTCGCGCTTACCTTCTTCGCGCTGCGCGGTCGCGCGACTTTTCGCGAACTCCGGGAACGTCTCCGCCAGCGACGCCTTGTCCGGCAACACGTAGAACACCCCGCCGCGTTCAAACGTGGACCGGACGATGCGCTCGTAGAACTCCGACGACACGTTGATGCAGCCGTGGGTGACGCGGTTGTCGTCCGGCGTAGGCGATGCAAGGCGTTCGGCACGTTTTTCGGCCGGCGTGCCAGGCGGCGTGGGATGGATGGAAACGGCCGAGTCGTAGTCCACCCACAGCACGCGCCCGGCGTCGATGGACGGACCATAGCCACCCACGAAGCGACCGGCGGGCGTGGTGCGATCGCGGCCTGGAATTTCGCGCAGCGCGAGGCCGGCGACGCCGGGGGCCGAATGATCGCCGGTGGCCGAGCCAAACAGCGCAGGCGCTGCGCCGCGAAGCCGACCATCACCGCCGAATATGAGGATCTGCGCAGCAGCCTTGTCCATGATCGCGAACGGATAGCCCTGGCTGTCCTTGCTGGCGACAACCCAGCCCGCCAGTTCGATCACGGTGTCGGACACTTCCTGGCCTTGTGGAAGCTCATCAATGGCAGCTACCGGCTGCGCGGCCGCATCCTCGGCGCTGGCCGCACCGACGGTCGCCAACGCGAGCGCCATGGCCAGTGCGCCACAGGCGGCCCGGAATGCAGGGGATAAGTACGTATGGATGGGACAACTCCGTGGAATGCAGACGTCGTGATCAAAGGAGCCCGGTGGCCGCAACGGCCACCGGTTCCCGATTCAGATGCTCTTCAAAACTTGTGCTTCTGACCGCGTGCCAAAGAACGATTAACCGCGCGGCTTGCGACGGGGTGCCTGTTCGAGCTGCTGGACGCGGCCTTCAATTTGATCCAGACGCTGGTTGGCCTGCTGCGCGGACTGGTTCGCCGATTCGGCGCTCTGCGCCGCGCCCTGCACCTTGGTGTCAAGTTGATCGAGGCGGGAGTTGATCGATGCAAATTCGTTTTTGTAGGTGGCGCAGGAACTAAGTCCCACGGTGGCGACAATCGCGATGCCGAGCGTACGAACCATTTTCAGATGCTGCTGGGTTAAGGACATTGCACACCCTCCTTTCGTCTGGGGTACCCGGAATATAGCGGCCTTTTTGTTGCGTCCATGAAAAGGCTTCAGCTGAAGTTGGAAGACGTGGAGGGCGCGTGAAGAATGGCGGGCCCCGGCACGGCGGCCGACATGCCGTGCTTGCTCAGCCCGCGCTGTTCCCCGGGCTTGGCAGCGCGAACGACCAGACGCAGGACGCGTCTGGTCGTCTCAGGCATCACATCGCATACGCCCGTCTTGCCTTCAGCCCGCCGCTTCCAGCTTCCTGCGCGGCGTGACAACGCCCGCTGCGCGCAGGTACCGCCAGTATTTGCCAATGAAGATGCCGGTGAACCCACCCGACAGCAGCAGGTAAGCGGCGCGGAACATGCCGTCGGCGCTCAGCGAAGGGGACGCGGAAAGCGCGACTTCGAAACCGTACTTCACCGCAAACGTGACCAGCAGCAGCGGCAGCAGGCTGTAGTCCGCGCTGCGCCACAACTTCCCCGTTGAGGTGTTCATGGTGAGCGTTGCCCGCCGCAGCAGCATCCACCCCAGGACTGCGCCCGCGCCGATGCCAACCAGCCATTCGCCCCATGCTTCCCAGGCGCCGCCGAAACGGCCACTTATCGACCACAGGCCCCAAGCGGTGAAGAGGGCCGGCACGATGGCCAGCTTCGTGAGCGAGGCTTCGGCGGGCTTCATCGCAGCGACGCCGCGCGTGATCAGAAAGACCAGAAGCCCCCAGACCCACACAGGGGTATTCGAAATGAGTTGCTGCAGCATGATCACGGGAAATTCCTTGAGGTGGGCGGGTGCCGGCCATGTAACGCCGTGCGGGAGTGGGTCCATTCTCGCTTTGCGCCAGCCCGGGACAAGTGACAGGTGTCAGGCATCAGGAAGTACATTTTGGGTGGCGCGACGGCTTGCAGACATGCCTGCGGTGGCAGTGCACAGCCATGCGGCAGTTGCCCTGCTCGCCAACCGGGATCACCTTGATGATGCGGTCGCCAGGATCGGGGGCCAGGGTTGAATCACTGCGTCGATGCCACGCCTGCCCATCAGTTCCCGGGCTGCACCCGCGAGCCTTGTCGAGGTCCTGCGGTGTTTCGCAGCGGCCTTACAAATGTCGCAACGTTTCTGCCCCAGCCACCGTCAGGTTGTGGGTGGCCGGTCAGCGGGTTGCGCCGTCCGGCAGCGTGATAAACTGAACGGTTGCATCCACCTTCTTGCCAGCCCATGACCTCCACGCCCAAACCCCGCGTTGCCACCCCGGCCGGCGCCGCCTTGCGCATACTGCTGCCGTTGCTGGTGGTCATGCTTTTCTTCCTCGGCAGCGGGTTCCTGGCGGGCAAGAACATCCGCACCATTCGAGAGGGCAGCGCCCTGGTGATCCGCTCCCAGGAGACGATGACCGCCCTGGGCGATGTGCTCTCGGCGGTACAGGACGCCGAAACCGGCCAACGCGGCTATCTGCTGACCGGGGACGACAGCTACCTCGAACCCTATCGAACGGCACTGGCGGTTGCCAGCACTCGGCTGGAGGCCATGGAAAAGGCCTTTGTGGACGACCCTGCGCAAGCGGACCGACTCAAGCTGCTGGGGCGTCGGGTCCAGGACAAGCTGGACGAACTGCGTGAAACGATCGAGCTGCGCCGCACGCAAGGGCTGGAACCTGCCCTGGCTGTGGTCGGCTCCAATCGCGGCAAGGCGGCCATGGACGACATTCGCGCGCGCTTGGCCGCCATGGGCGCCATCGAACTGGAAAAGCGCGCCCGGCGCCTTACGGAGATGGAATCGGCTTACAGCGCGGCGCTGACCTCGGGCGCGGCCAGTGCCGTGCTGGGCAGTGTGCTGACGATTTTCATCGCCGTCCTGCTCCGCCGCCATTCGCGGGCACGCGAACGGGATGCCTGGTTGCAGCGGGGCCGGCTTGAGCTGGCCACGGCGACCGGCGGCGACCTGGACAGCGGCGCACTTGCACGCGCCAGCCTGGGCTTCCTCGCGCGCTTCACCGGCGCCGAGGCGGGCATGTTGTTCGTGCCTGGGGCCGCCGGCTTCCGGCAGATCGGCGCGGTGGGCACCGCGTCAGCGCCGGACGGCACCGACGGGCTGCGCGGCGCCGGAAGCCTGCTCGGCCGCGCGGTGGACGAGAAGCGCGCGCTTGTCGTGTCGGATGTGCCACCGGGCTACTTCACGATCGGCTCGGGACTGGGTCACGCCCAGCCTCGCCACCTGGTCATCGCCCCGAGCATCCACGAGGGCGAGGTGAGCGGCGTGATCGAGCTGGCTTTCTTCGGTGCGGTGCCCGCCGACGTCGTCGAACTGCTCGAGCTTGCCTCCGGGGACATGGCGGTCGCCCTGCGATCAGCGGCCTACCGGGCCAAGCTGACCGAGCTGTTGGCGCAGACGCAGCGACAGTCCGAGGCGCTGCAGGTGCAGAGCGAGGAGCTGAGGGTCTCCAACGAGGAACTGGAGGAACAGAGCCGTGCGTTGCGCGGCTCCCAGCACGAGCTGGAGGAGCAGCAGGCCGAACTGGAACAGACCAACAACCAGTTGTTCGACCAGTMGCAGCAGCTTGAAGAAGAGCGCGACAAGCTCGCGCGCGCCAACGCTGCCATCGTGGCCGAATCGCACAAGGTGCAGCGCGCCAGCCAGTACAAGTCCGAGTTCCTGGCCAACATGTCCCACGAGCTGCGCACGCCGCTCAATTCCGCACTCATTCTTTCCAAGTTGCTGGGCGACAACCGCGACGGCAACCTCAGCGCGGAACAGGTGAAGTTCGCGCGGACCATCCATGCGTCCGGCAGCGACCTGCTCAACCTCATCAATGAGATCCTCGATCTGTCCAAGATCGAAGCCGGGCACATCGAGGTGCATGCCGAGCGCTTTGGCGTGGAGAAACTGCTGGCGGACATCGCCGCACTGCTCGGCCCGGTTGCCAGCGAAAAGGGCCTGTCACTGGACGTATCGATGACGGCCGACTGCCCACAGGTGGTGGAATCCGATCGCCAGCGCATCGAGCAGATCCTCAAGAACCTCCTGTCGAACGCGTTGAAATTCACCGACACCGGTGGCGTGACCGTATCGGCGGCGGCGGCGCCCGACGGCCGGGTGGCGTTCTCGGTGACCGACAGCGGCATCGGCATCGCGCCCGAGCAGCAGACGCGCATCTTCGAGGCCTTCCAGCAAGCTGACGGATCGATCAGCCGGCGCTACGGCGGCACGGGCCTGGGGCTGTCCATTTCGCAGGAGCTCGCACGACTGCTTGGCGGCGACATCACCGTGGAAAGCGAGCCCGGCAACGGCAGCTGTTTCCGGCTGGTGGTCGCGGCGCGGCTGGCAGGCCCGACGGCGGCGCCCGCGCGCGCCACGTCCGCCGCCATCCGCCCTGCCCCGCATCAGGATGCCAGACCCGCACCGCTTCCCACGCGCCCGCCAAGCGATGCAGGCGCAACGGTGAGCAACAACGGACGGGGCCTGATCCTGATCGTAGAGGACGRCCTCGCCTTCAGTCAGATTGTCAGCGACCTTGCCAGTGAAATGGGCTTCCGCGCGCAGGTAGCGCACACCGCGAGCGAGGCGCTGGCCGCCGCGCGTGCGGAGCTTCCGCACGCCATCGTGCTGGACGTCGGCCTGCCCGACCAATCGGGGCTGTCGGTGCTCGACGTGCTCAAACACGATATGCGCACACGGCATATTCCCATCCACGTGATTTCGGCGATGGATCATTCGCGCAAGGCGCTGTCGCTCGGTGCGGTGGGCTATCTCGGCAAGCCGACCACCCGCGAGGAACTGGCCGACGTGCTGCTCTCCCTGGAGCGCCGGCTGTCGCAGCGTCCGCGTCTGGTCCTGGTGGTCGAGGATGACGCCGTCCAGCTGGATGCGGTACGCGAGCTGCTGGGCCTGGCCGACGTGAAGACGATCGGCGCGCGCTCGGCGGCCGAGTGCATCCAGGCGCTGGCACAGCATACGTTCGACTGCATGGTGCTGGACCTGACGCTCCCCGATGCATCGGGATTCGAGCTGCTCGAGATGCTCAGCGAGCAGAGCCCGCATGCGCTGCCGCCGATCATCGTCTATACGGGCAGGGTATTGTCGCCCGCCGAAGAGGTGCGACTGGGCCGCTACTCCAGTTCGATCATCATCAAGGGCGCGCGCTCACCCGAACGCCTGCTCGATGAAGTCACGCTGTTCCTGCACCAGGTGGTCAGCGATCTACCCGAATCGAAGCAGGGCATGATCCGCACGGCGCAACACCGGGACACGGCACTGGAAGGTCGCCGCGTGCTCATCGTCGAGGATGATGTCCGCAACATCTACGCGCTGATGAACGTGCTTGAGCCACATGGCTGCAAGGTGTCCATCGCACGCAACGGCCAGGAAGCCATCGACACCCTGACCGCCGCGGTCGCGGGCCCGGCACCCATTGACCTGGTGCTGATGGACATCATGATGCCGGTCAAGGACGGGCTGACCGCGACGCGGGAGATTCGACAGGGCGGCCGCTTCGCCAAGTTGCCGATCATCGCCCTCACCGCCAAGGCGATGCCTGACGATCAGCAGCAATGCATCCAGGCCGGTGCCAACGACTACGTCGCCAAGCCGCTCGACGTGGACAAGCTGGTGTCGTTGATCCGGGTCTGGCTGATGCCCTGACCTGCGGGGAGTTTTTCCTGGGCGACGGCTCTGTCGCCCAGGAACCGTGCAGGTGTGTGCGCTGTTGCAGCGGGCTGGCGGTAACCCGGGGAGCGGTGCGATGCGTTCGCTTCATGCGCGCGCGAGATCGAGTTCGCGGCGCTGTTCAACGGGCCCTGGCAATGTCGTAC
The DNA here is from genome assembly GCF_054049855.1 of Stenotrophomonas sp. P5_B8. Classification (NCBI taxonomy): domain Bacteria; kingdom Pseudomonadati; phylum Pseudomonadota; class Gammaproteobacteria; order Lysobacterales; family Lysobacteraceae; genus Stenotrophomonas; species Stenotrophomonas sp. P5_B8. Next base: position 13,162 of record NZ_JBFULO010000026.1, read on the forward strand.
ACGGCATACCTGGATCGCCTGCCAAGAACACGCCCGACTGCGGAGCCATACATTGCTCCATGGCGGGGCCATTGCCGGCGAATCCAGGCGGCCGCTGCAGGGTCGGCAATCCGTCCTGCAATCGACTGTCCGTCATGCCAGCAAGCGTCAAGACCTGCTTTTCGGCCCCCCTACCGCAACTGCCCCCCGTGCAAGCGATAACTCCGGTGCACGATGCCCTCAGGCAATTCATCGTGGGTGATCATCAGCAGACTCCGATGACCCAGTGCAGCCACCATGTCATGCAGCAATGCATGCGCGGTATCCACATCCAGGCCTTCGGTAGGCTCGTCCAGCAGCAGGATCGGCGACTCCCGCAGGAATGCGCGCGCCAGTGCCAGCCGGCGCGCCTGTCCCGCCGACATCGTGGCGCCGTTCTCGCCGACCCACGCCTGTAGGCCTCCAAGCTGCTCGGCCCAGCCGAGCAGCCGCACATCGGCCAGCACCTGCCACAGGCGTGCATCACTGGCCTGCGGATCGCCCAGGCGCAGGTTGTCGGCAATGCTGCCGGCAAACACCGGCGCGTTCTGCGGCAACCAGGCGATCTGCCGGTGCCAGTCGGCCTGACGGAACTGGCGGATATCGATGCCGCCGTAACGCACATAGCCCGCTTCCGGGTCCCACAGCCGCAGCAGCAGCGAGGACAGCGTGGTCTTGCCGCTGCCACTGTCGCCACCGATGGCGATGCGCTCGCCCGGGCGCAGCTGGAGTTGCACGCCGTCCAGCAGCACGCGCGCCTGGTCCGGCCAACGGAAGACGACGTGCTCGAAGCTCACCGTGGCCGCTTGTGCAGGCATCGCCACCGGGTCGAGCGGCTCGGTCACGCCCGGCGCCTGCTCCACGATCTGCTCCAGGCGCCCGGCCGCCACGCGCCCGGACAACCACGACTGCCAGGCCAGGCCAATGCCCGCCCACAGCTCCAGCAGGGCCACGGTGAGGAACACCAGCCCGGCCGCGAGCGCTGCATCGATGGCGCCGGTTTCAACGCCATGCAACGCCAGCCAAAGCATTGCCACCAGCCCGACAGCGGCACACAGGCCATGCAGCGCATTGCCGCCGATCAACCGCCAGCGCCGACGCCGGTCGCGCGATTTCAGCTGCTTGGCCGCCACCAACACGCGCAGGTTCCAGTGCTCGCGCGCCTGCAGCGCAGTCAGGTCGGCTGCACCTTCCAGGCCTTCGAAGGACTGCGCACGCAGCTGCGCGCGGTGCAGCGCGCGGTCGCGCTCCTGCTCACCGGCACCGCGCACGGTGAGCCACGGCACGCCGACACCGATCAGCAACGCCAGCGCGCCCAGCAGCAGCGCGGCCGGCGGATGGATGAGGGCTGCCGAAACCACGCCCACCAGCGATATCCCACCGAGTGCCAGCAATGGCCCGATCGCACGCACCAGCAGACCGTCGACTTCGCCGATGTCCGACATCAACCGGGCCAGCAGCTCGCCGGTGCGCACGCCGGCCAACCGCGCCGGTGCCAACGGCAGCGCGCGACGGAAGAACCACACGCGCAGATCGCGCGCGATGCGCAGGGTGACATCGTGGCCGACCAGTTTTTCGAAATAGCGCGACGCGATGCGCGCCATGGTCAGGCCACGGATGCCCGCCGACGGCGAGAAGAAGTTGAAGCCGCTGCCCAGCCCGGCCGCGCCGGCCAGCGCGGCCGCCGTGAGGAAGCCACCGGACAGACCGAGCAGCGCGGTGCCGGCCAGCATCGTGGTCCACAGCAGCAGCACGGTCAGCAGCAGGCGGCCGCGATGGCGGGTGAACACCGAACGCAGCGAATCGGCAGCGGCGCGCGGGGGACGTTGCGTGCTCATGCCGAGGTCTCCGTGGTGGTCACCGACGTACCGGTGGCGCTCAGGGTGAGCCGCGTATCGGCCCAGCGCATCGCCACCTCGCTATGGGTGGCGATCACCACGCAGCGACCACGCGCGAACGCGGCCAGGGTACGCAGCAGGTCGGCTTCGGTGTCGGCATCGAGGAAGGCCGTCGGCTCGTCGAGCAGCAGCAGGTGCGGGTCGCGCAACAGCAGCCGGGCCAGCCCGATGCGGCGCGCTTCGCCACCGGACAGACCAAAGCCGCGCTCACCGATCACCGTGTCCAGCCCCTTGGGCAAGCCGGCGGCAAAGCGCATCACCTGCGCAGCCTCCGCTACCGCGCGCAGGTGCGCATCGGTGGCGCCGGGGTCGGCCAGGCGCAGGTTGTCGGCGATGCTGCCGTGGAACAGGTACGGGCGCTGTCCTGCATAGCCGACGTCCATGCCAGGACGCAGCACGATGCTGCCCGACTGCGGTGGCAGCCAGCCGGCCAGTGCTTCGAGCAGCGTGCTCTTGCCGCTGCCGCTGGGGCCGACCAGCGCCAGGCGCTGGCCGGCCTGGATCTGGAACGACAGCTGCTGGATCACATCGTGCTGCGCCCCCACGGGGCGCAGCACCAGGTCGCGCACCACCACCGGTGGCGCGTGCTGCTCCAGCAGCTCCGGCGCGCGCGGCACGGCGGCCCGCGCATCGCCGGCATCGGTGGCTGGCGGGAGTTCGCCGAGCAGGCGTTCCACCTCGGCAGCAGCGGCCAGTGCATTGGCGCGATCGTGGTAATGCGCGGCCAGGCGCCGTAGCGGTGCGTAGAACTCCGGCGCCAGCAGCAGGCAGAACATGCCCACGCCCAGCGTGGGCACCTGCGCATGCAACGACATCAGGCCCAGGTAGCTCAGGCCCAGGTACAGCGCGACCATCGCCACGCTCACCGAGGCGAAAAATTCCAGCACGGTCGAGGACAGAAACGCGATCCGCAGCACTTTCATGGTGCGCTCGCGCACGCCTTCGGCCGCGGCAGCCACGCCGTCCAGCTCGGCCTCACCACGGCCGTACAGGCGCAGCAGGCCCAGGCCCTTGATGCGGTCGGCGAAGTGCCCGCTCATCCGCGCCAGCTCGCCCAGCTGCGCGCGTCCGGCCGCTTCGGCGCCCCACCCGACCAGCATCATGAAGAACGGCACCAATGGCGCGGTGAACAGCAGGATCAACGCCACTACCCAGTCGGTCCAGGCCACGGCCAGCAGTATCAGCAGCGGCACCACCACCACCTCGATCCGCACCGGCTGGTAGCCGCCGTAATAATTCTCGATCGCATCGGCATGGGTCAGCATCAGCTCACCCAGCTCGCCCGTGCGCTGCTGCCGCAACCACAGTGGGCCCCGCGCCAGCAGCCGCCGATACACCCGTTCACGCAGGGCCAGCCGGGCGGCATCGGCGACGTCGCCCGCGGCAGCCTGGGTGGCGCTGGCCAGCAGCGCGCGCACCGTCAACACCCCCAGCAGACCTACCAGCACCGGGGTGGCGCTGGCCAGTGGCCGGTGTTCGACCAGAATCGCCTGGATCAGCCAGGCGATGGCGGCGGCCTGGCCGATCAGCAACGCCCCGGATACGCAGATGCACGCCGCCGCCCAGCGCTGGCGCCCGCGCGCGGCCGCGCCGAGGCTGCCCAGCCACAGCAGGCGCTGCCGACGCAGGGCGGTGGTCTCAACAGCAGTGGCTTCGGGGCGTATGCTCACGTGGGATCACAGGGGGACACAGGGAAGTTCCAGTCGATTGTAGTGGGTGCCGGCATGGCACCCGTGCGGCAAGCGGTCGCAGCGTGCCCGGGGGCATACGATTCCTTCGCCGCCGGGTTTGTACATTGATCTGAATCAAGGCTGTTTGAAGTTGCAGGTCACAGAATTCATCCCGTAGACCCCCTTCCCGCCACCTGAAACGGCAAAACCCAACGAGGTAGCCAGGCCATGATTGATTCGACAGTCGTAGAACTGTCGCGGCTGCAATTCGCTCTGACCGCGATGTACCACTTCCTTTTCGTACCGCTCACGCTTGGCCTGTCCTTCCTGGTGGCCATCATGGAGAGCGTGTACGTCATGACCCGTAAACAGGTCTGGYGGCAGATGACCCTGTTCTGGGGCACGCTGTTCGGCATCAACTTCGCCATCGGCGTGGCCACCGGCCTGGTGATGGAATTCCAGTTCGGCATGAACTGGTCGTATTACAGCCACTACGTCGGCGACATCTTCGGCGCACCGCTGGCCATTGAAGGCCTGATGGCGTTCTTCCTGGAAGCGACCTTCATCGGTCTGTTCTTCTTCGGCTGGAAGCGCCTGACCCCGGTGAAGCATCTGGCCGTGACCTGGCTGATGGCACTGGGCACCAACCTGTCGGCGGTGTGGATCCTGATCGCCAACGGCTGGATGCAGAACCCGACCGGTGCGGTATTCAACCCGGAAACGATGCGCATGGAAGTGGTGGACTTCGCCGCGGTGCTGTTCAACCCGGTAGCGCAGGCCAAGTTCGTGCATACCGTCAGTGCCGGCTACGTGACCGGCGCGATCTTCGTCATGTCCATCAGCGCGTTGTACCTGCTGCGCAACAAGCACCGGGACATGGCCCGCCGCTCGTTCGCGGTGGCTGCGGCGTTCGGCCTGCTGTCGTCGCTGTCGGTGGTGGTGCTGGGCGACGAGAGCGGTTACGCCGCCAGCGAACATCAGAAGATGAAGCTGGCCGCGATCGAGGCGATGTGGGAAACCGAGCGTGCCCCGGCTGATTTCACCGCCTTCGGCATTCCCAACCAGACCACCCACACCAACGACTACGCGATCAAGATCCCGTACCTGATGGGGCTGATCGCCACCCGTTCGCTGGACCAGCCGATTCCCGGCATCCTGGAACTGGTGGGTCGTGCGGAGAACCGCATCCGCGGTGGCCAGCTGGCCTACGGTGCGCTGGAGCGCGTGCGCAAGGACAAGAACGATCTTGAAGCGCGCGAGATGTTCGACCGCCACTGGCAGGACCTGGGCCATGGCCTGCTGCTCAAGCGTTACCGCGAGGACATCCTCAACGCCACCCCGGAGGAAATCTCCAAGGCCGCGATGGATACCGTGCCGCGCGTTGCCCCGCTGTTCTGGACCTTCCGCATCATGGCGGGCCTGGGCTTCTACCTGATCGCGTTCTTCGCGGTGGCCTTCTACTTCTCCTGCCGCAACAGCTTCCAGGACAAGCGTTGGTTCCTGAAGCTGGCCGTGTGGTCGCTGCCGGCACCGTGGATTGCGATCGAATGCGGCTGGTTCGTGGCCGAGTACGGCCGCCAGCCGTGGGCGGTGGATGGCGTGCTGCCCACCTTCTATGCAGCGTCGGGCCTGGCACTGCACGAGATCCTGACCACGCTGGCGGTGTTCACCGCGCTGTACACGGTGCTGCTGGTGATCGAGGTCAAGCTGATGCTCAAGGCGATCCGCAAGGGTCCGGACGACATCCTGCCCTCGCTGCAGGCTGACATCCGCCCCGTTTCCCCCGTTGTTGCCGCCCCCGGCCAGGCCTGAGGCAGGAGAATCCAGATGGACTTCATTGCACTTGATTACACCACGCTCCGCGTGATCTGGTGGCTGCTGCTCGGCATCCTGCTGGTCGGCTGGGCAGTCATGGACGGTTTCGACCTCGGGGTGGGCACGCTGCTGCCCTTCGTGGCCCGCACCGATGACGAACGCCGGTTGGTGATCAACACCGTCGGCCCGGTATGGGAAGGCAACCAGGTTTGGCTGGTGCTCGGCGGCGGCGCGATCTTCGCCGCATGGCCGCCGCTGTATGCGGTCAGCTTCTCCGGGTTCTACCTGGCAGTGTTTGTGATGCTGTTCGGGCTGATCCTGCGCCCGGTCGGCTTCAAGTACCGCAGCAAGATGCCCAGCAAGCGCTGGCGCGACAACTGGGACCGGGTGCTGTTCGTCGGTGGCCTGCTGCCGGGCCTGATCGCCGGCGTGGCGGTGGGCAACGTGCTGGTCGGCGTGCCGTTCCACTTCGATGACAGCATGCGCATCTTCTACACCGGCTCGTTCTTCGGCCTGCTCAATCCGTTCGCACTGGTCGCCGGGCTGGTCAGCGTGGCCATGCTGGTGTCGCACGGTGCGGCCATGCTGGTGCTCAAGACCGACGGCCCGGTGGCCGAACGTTCGGCCCGCTATGGCAGCGTCGCCGCGCTGATCAGCTTCGTGCTGTTCGCCGCTGCCGGCGTCTGGGTCGCCTTCGGTCTGCCGGGCTATCAGATCACCTCGCAGGTGGTCACCGATGGCCCGACCAACCCGCTGTTGAAGACCGCCGAACTGGGCACCGTCGCCGGGGGCTGGCTGCGCAACTACAGCACCATGCCGGCGACCCTGGTGTTCCCGCTCGTCGGCCTGCTGGGTGCACTGGCCAGTGCGGTACTGCTGCGGGCCCGTCGCGGCGGCCTGGCGTTCATCGCCTCGGGTGCCTCCATCGCCGCCATCATCCTCACCGTCGGCTTTGCGATCTTCCCGTTCCTGCTGCCCTCCTCCAGCCAGCCCATCTCCAGCCTGACCGTCTGGGACAGCTCGTCCAGCCATCTCACGCTGTGGATCATGCTGCTGGCCACGGCCATCTTCCTGCCGATCATCCTGGCCTACACGACCTGGGTCTACCGGGTGATGAAGGGCAAGACGACCGCCGAGGAAATGGGCAACAACCCCAACGCGTATTGATGCCCCGTGTGCCGGCCCTGCGTCGGCACCTACCCCGTACATAGGAGATTGACCATGTGGTATTTCGCCTGGATCCTCGGCGCCGGCCTTGCCTCGGTGGTGGCCATCCTCAACGGCATGTGGTTTGAAGCCCGCGAGACCGGCCGCATCGACAACGCATGACGCTGCAAGCGTAAAAAAAGGTTGCCGGCCCGGTCTTCACACCGTATCCTTGTCGGCTCCTTCGGGGTGTAGCTCAGTCTGGTAGAGCGCTACGTTCGGGACGTAGAGGTCGCAGGTTCGAATCCTGTCTCCCCGACCAATTACTGGTCACATTGAAGCCTGGAAGACTCACGTCCTCCGGGCTTTTTTGTATGTGTCGTTCTGCGTGCCCCCGCGGTTATGGCAGCCCGTGCGTTTGCCGGGCGGAGAGCAGCCGAGCGTGGCTCGGCTCTACCGTCATGGAGCGGTGAGGCGTTCAACGAGCCCGCATGGACGGATTTACCGCGTGTCCGCATGTCCACGATCCCGGCCCTGCCAGGTGTGACCGCGTTTCATCGCCCGGACAGACCGCGCGGGTACAATGCCCGCCTTCGGGATGCGCGCGGCCTGCCCCATCCCTGCCCTTGAATCCACGCCGCCTTCCGCCACTGGCCGGGAGCGGCGTTTCCGCACATCCGCCCCACGGTGTTGCGCCACCTGCAAGAGATCCATGTCCATGACCCAAGCCGCCCCCCACGCATCGCCGCTCCTGCACGGACGCGTCCTGGCCTTTGCCGCCATTCTGCTGGCTGCGCTGAACCTGCGTACCGCGGTCACCTCGGTGACCCCGCTGCTGGATCTCCTCGGCCAGACCTTTGGCTTTGGGACCACCATGACCGGCGTGCTCGGCATGCTGCCCACCGCCTCGTTCGCGCTGTTCGGCGTCACCACGCCCATGGTCGCCCGCCGCATCGGCCTGGAACGCACCGCCCTGCTCGCCATGGGCCTGGCTACGGTCGGCCTGCTGCTGCGCTCGATGGCGGGCGGTATCGGCAGTCTGCTGTTCGGCTCGATCGTGGCGCTGGCCGGCATGGGCATCGGCAACGTGGTGGTGCCGCCGCTGGTGAAGCGCTACTTCTC
>NZ_JBFULO010000027.1:0-20157 GCF_054049855.1 Stenotrophomonas sp. P5_B8
GCGTAATACGGATCGTTGGGCACCAGCTGCTTGGTCTCGGTGGGCTTGGCACGCAGGTCGGCGCGCTGCATGCGCACGTCGGCCACGGCGTATTCCACGGTCGGGTCGGCCTTCAGTTCGGCCAGTACCTTCTGCAGTTCCGCATCGCCCAGGCGGCTCTGCAGACGGATCAGGTCGGCGCCGACGCCGAGCTTGCGCACCACCTGCGGGCTGAGCGCGCCAGCACGTGCACTGCCACCGTTGAGGGTGGCGCGCGACAGCGCCGAGTTCACCACGGCCAGCTTCGCCGAGCGGTCCGAGGCAGGCGCGCTGCCTGCGCGGTACTTGACGATGATGCCGTTGCTGGTCTGCTGCGCGGCCGTCGCCGGGCGCTTGGGCTCTTCGGTGCGCGGGCTGGCGGCAAAGGCCGAGCCGGCGGAGATCGACAGCAGCGCGGCTGCCAGTACGTTGATGCGAAGGTTCTGCTTACTGGTCACGTTGAAATCCTCTTCAAGGTCATGATCGAACGACTGTTCAGGCCAACATTCCATGCGAGCTCCCTGGCCGGCCCTGGCCAGGGATCCCGTGACCCGCCCCCTCAGGCCTTGCATTGCTTGCGGCGTGGCCCACCCGGGCCACGCCCTGCAACATCCGCTTACCAGCCGAAGCCGGCACCCACACCAACAGAGCTGTCATCGCTGCTGAACGCACCGCCGATGGTGACCGTGGCGCGCTCGCTGAGCGCACGCTGGTACCCCAGCGACAGTGCCGACTCGCCGCCCTGGTAGCCGACGCCCACACCGACCCGGTTCTGGGTGCGCACACCGGCCGCACTGGTGGCCATGTTGAGCATCGCCGCGCTCATCGCTCCCTGGCGATCGATGCGACGATCCTGGTGACGCAGGCGCTCGTCGATCTCGCCCTTGTACATGTCGAAGCTGTCGGCCATCGCGCCGAAGCGCTGGTCGGTGTAGCTGTTGGCGGTGGCGATGCCCCCGTCCAGCTGGCCCTTGTTGACCGCGTCGGTTGCCTGCGAACCGGCGGCGACGTTGGTGACCTGGCGCTCATTGCCCACCGCGCCGACAGAGACCGCGTTGGCACGGTCGGCGACCGAGCCCTGGCCGAGCGCGACCGAGTTGGCCGCCGTGGCCGTGGCGCCCTGACCGATCGCGGTGGCCGAGGCCCCGCTGGCCACCGCGCCATCGCCCATCACCACCGCATTGACCGGGGTCGGTGCGGCGGCGACCGGGGCACTGACCACCTGTGCCGTACCGGCACTGGCCGCGGTCGGCGCGCCCTGCACGCTTGCCGTGGTCACGCTGTCCTCCACGCTGGCCAGCGAAGCGCCGGCCAGGCTTGCCGCCGCCGGTGCCGCGGCGCTGCGTGCACGCGGGTTGGCGCTGCCGCCGGCGACCCGCTGGTCGAGGTCGCTGACCTTGCGGTCCAGTGCGCCCAGTGCGTCGCCGACGTTGGTGTACGTCGCGCCCTGGATGACGTAGTTGGGCGCCACGAACACGCCCTGCATGCCCACGCTGGCACCGCCGCCGAGGAAGCTGGCGGCGTCGGACAAGGACTGGAACAACTGGCCGCCGTTGATCGCCTGGCGGCTGCCCGAGGCGATCGCGCCGCTGCCGACGTTGTCCACCACGGTGCCCTGCACGCCTGACAAGGTGAGACGGTCGCGGCTGGCATCGTCATAGCTCAGTGCATTGGCGGTGACGCTCTCGACCGAACCGATACGGTCGTCGATGTCGCCCACCCGGGTTTCCACCGCGCCCACGCGCTGGTTGGTGGTGTTGAGCTGGCCGCCGGTGACCGCGTCGGTGCTGCCCGCCGCGATGCGCCCGGCGCCGACGTTGACGATGCGGCGCGTGGCCGGACCGTCGGTGCCGTTGCCGCCGCCGACGGAGACCACGTTGGCCTCCACCGCACGTGCACCGGAACCCAGCGCTACCGAACCGGCGCCGGAGACGCCTGCACCGGCACCGAGGGCGATGCTGCCCGCCCCATTGCTGGCGAAGGCGCCATTGCCGATCGCCACGCCGTTGACCGCATTGGTCGACGCCGAGCGGCCGAGCACGGTGCTGTTGTCGCCGCGCGCCGAAGCATCCGCGCCGACAGCGGTGGCACCGGTTGCCGAGGCGACCGCCGCACTGCCCAGCGCACTGCTGCGGTTGCCACTGGCCGCCGCGCCCGAACCGGCGGCGAGCGCATCGCTGCCGCTGGCCGTGGCCACGCCGGTACCGCTGGCCTGGAAGTGCTTGCCGACCGCATCGGCGGTGGCCGCCACGGTATCCAGCTGCGCCTTGTTCACCGCATCGTTGGCGTTGACCGCCGCACCGACGTTGGTGATGCGGCGCGTGGCCGGACCGGTGGTGCCGTTGCCGCCACCGACCGAGACCACATTGGCCTCGCTGGTACGCGCACCGGCGCCGAGCGCGACGCTGCCGGCACCGCTGGCCGAGGAACTCTTGCCCAGCGCGGTGGCATTGATGCCGCTGTAGGCGTAGCTGTCCTGGCCGATCGCGGTGGAGCCTGCCGAGGTGGCCCAGGCCAACTGACCGACCGCCGTGGTCTGCGCTGCCGTGGCCCAGGCATTGGAGCCGGCGGCGATGCTGTTGGCACCGCTGGCCTGCGAGGCATAGCCGATCGCGTTGGCGTAGGCGCCCGACGCGGCACTGCCCCAGCCGAGTGCGGAGGCGTAGTCACCGCTGGCCTCGGCGCCGTAGCCCAGGGCGGTGGTCCGCACGCCGCTGGCGGCGCTGAAGGTACCGACGGCGGTGCTGTAGTCACTGCCCGCCTCGGCGCTATAGCCGAAGGCGGACGACTGCAGGCCGGCGGCGGTCGAACCGGCACCGCTGGCGGTGCTGAACACCCCGACCGCCTGCGCACCGGCGCCGAGTGCGGTGGCGCCGATGCCGCTGGCACTGGTGGCCTTGTCGAGCACCACGTTGCCGTTGGCGTCTTCGTAATACAACGCACCACCAATGGCAGTGGCCGAATCGGCCGTGGCCGACGCGTTGAAGCCCGAGGCCGAGGCATAGCGGCCGGACGCGTTCGCGCCGCTGCCGTATGCCGAGGCGCCCGTGCCGAACGCATTGGCCGCTTCACCGGCCGCCGTCGCATAGGCACCGTCGACATAGCTGCCGACGTCATCGCCGTTGCCGCTGCCGGAGGCCTTGAACTGGCGGTTGGTCTGCTCGGCAACGTCGGCGACGGCATCGAGCTGGTTGAGGTTGACCGCATCGGTGCCTTCGGTACCGGCGGCGACGTTGGTGATCTGACGCTGCGCGGTGGCCGTGCCGACCGAGACCGTGTTGTCGCGGTCGGCGCTGGAACCGGCCCCCAGGGCGACGCTGTTGACGCCTTCTGCCGAGGCATTTGCACCCAGCGCGGTGGCGCTGGCGGCATCGGCCCAGGAGTTCCAGCCAATCGCGGTGGCGTAGTCGTCGGTCGCCCATGCACCGGCGCCGAACGCCGCCGCACCGGTGCCACTGGCACGGGCCGGAATCAGACCGAAGAAGGTCGACCCACCGATGGCGACGCTTTCATCGCCGGTGGCTTCACTGGATTCACCGAGCGCGACCGCGCTGGCACCGGCGGCGGTCGCCGAGGTGCCAACCGCGGTGGCCAGGCTGTTGGACGCAATCGCGCCGTAACCCAGCGCGTTGGACAGACGACCACTGGCTTCACTGTAGCTGCCGAACGCAGAGGCGCCGGCATCGGAAGCGCTGCTGCGGAAGCCATTGGCGGTGGCCTGCTGGCCGCTTGCCACCGACTCGACGCCGTTGGCCGTGGCATAGGCGCCGCTGGCGACGGCACCGCTACCGACGGCKCTGGCACCGATCTCGCTGGCACTGGCGTTGCTGCCCAGGGCGACACTGTTCTCGCCAGTGGCCTGCGCATTGCTGCCCACTGCCGCCGCCCCATCGGCGCTGGCCAGGGCGCTGTCGCCCACGGCCGTGGCACGGGTGGCCAGCGCATTCGCGCCGGCACCCAGCGCGGTGGCGCCGTCGCCGATCGCGGTGGCCGCTTCACCGGCGGCCAGCGCGTCATCGCCCTCGACGTAGGCACCGGCATCGCTGTTGTCGCTGCCGCTGGCCTTGAAGTACTTGTTGGTGGCTTCGCCCGCGGCAGCCACGGCGTTCAGCTGATTGACGTTGACCGCGTCGGTGCCTTCGGTGCCGGCGGCGACGTTGGTGACCTGACGCTCCGCCCCGGCGCTGCCCACCGAGACGGTGTTGTCGCGGTCGGCGATCGCGTCGGCACCGAGGGCGACGCTGTTCTCGCCACTGGAGGTTGCCGCATTACCCAATGCCGTGCTGTTCAGGCCCGGCGACCACGCGCCACCACCGACGGCGGTGGAGTAGTTGCCCGACGCTTCGGTGGCCAGCAGTCCGAACAGCGAACCGCCGACGGCGACGCTGTTGGTGCCGGTGGCGAGGCTGCCCTGGCCGGTGGCGGTGCTGTACGCACCGGACGCCTCGGCATCGCCGCCGACGGCCACGCTGTTGGAACCGGTGGCCTGGGCGAAGCTGCCCAGCGCGGTGGCATTGAAGGCGCTGGCCACGGCCAGCCCGCCGATCGCGGTGGTGTAACCAGCAGTGGCTTCGGCGCCGAAGCCGTAACCGGCCGAGAGCGTACCGCTGACCACGCTTTCAGCGCCTACGGCGGTAGCGCCCTGGCCGCTGGCGGTGCTGTAGTAACCCAGCGCGACCGATTCCTCACCGGCCGCTTCGGACAGCGCGCCGCCGGCCAGGCTACCGGCCCCGGAGGCGATGCTGGCGGCGCCGGTGGCAGTGCTCTGCTCGCCGGTGGCTTCGCTTTCGGCGCCGGTGGCGGTGGCGTATTCGCCGCTGGCCTGTGCGTTGGCGCCCACTGCGATGGCGTTGGCGCCGGTGGCCAGTGCATTGAAGCCGACCGCACTGGCATTGTCGGCCAGCGCGAACGCACCACTGCCCAACGCGGTGGCGCCGCTGCCCGCAGCGAAGCTGCTGGAGCCGACCGCCGTGGCGTAATCACCATCGGTGGCGGCGTTGGCGCCGGCCGCTACGCTTTCCTCACCGCCGGCCACGGCCACGCCGTCGCCGCTGGCCTGGAACTGCGCGGTGGCATCGGTGAGCTGGTCGACATTGACCGCATCGGTGCCTTCGGTACCGGCGGCGACGTTGGTGATCTGGCGCTGGCGTTCCGCGTTGCCGACCGAGACTGTGTAGGCGCGATCCGCGACCGCGCCGGCGCCCAGTGCCACCGCATTGGAGGCACTGGCACTGCTGCCGGCCCCGATGCCGATGGCGCTTTCACCGCCGGCCACCACATTGGTGCCGATGGCGATGCTGTTGATGCTGTTGCCCAGGGCCTGGAAACCGACTGCGACGCTGTTGTCGCCATAGCCGAACGCACCGCGCCCGAGCGCGGTGGCGCTACTGCCACGTGCCCAGCTGTTGTAGCCGATCGAGGTCGAGCCGGTGCCGCTGGCCCAGGCCGACTGGCCCACGGCGGTGGCATTGGCTTCGGTCGCCCACGCGCTGGCGCCGAAGGCGGTCGCACCGTCTTCGGTCGCCCATGCATAGGCGCCGGTGGCGGTGGTTTCCTCACCGCTGGCGAAGGCGTTGTCGCCCTGGGCGACGCTGTAGTCACCGGTGGCGCGCGCCTTGTAACCGGCGGCCAGGCTGTTGCTGCCAGTGGCCTGTGCACCGCTGCCGAAGGCGTTGCTGGTGGTGCCGGTAGCGAGTGCACCGGCCCCCACGGCGACGGCATCCTGCGCCGCCGTAGTGCCCACCTTCACCGCATTGCCGTTGGCATCGACCAGCGGCTGGTTGAACGCGTCATAGGCCTGGCCGAGTCCGCCGATGGCGACGCTGCCATTGCCGTTGGCACTGACATTGCGGCCGACCGCGACGCTGTCATCGCCGAGTGCAGTGGCGCCGTTGCCAAGCGCGGCCGCGCCCGCACCCAGCGCATTGCTCGCCTCACCGGCGGCCAGCGCACCATCGCCGTCGGCGAACGCACCGACGTCGCTGTCCTCGGATGCATTCGCTTTGAAGCGACTGGCGGTGACATTGGCGACCTGCGCCACGCCATCCAGCTGCGCCTTGTTGACTGCATCGGTGGCTTCGGTACCGGCGGCCACATGGGTGATCTGGCGTTCGTTGCCGACGTCGCCGACCGAGACCRTATTGGCGCGGGTGGCGGTCGAGTTGGCGCCGAGTGCGACGCTGTTTTCACCGCGTGCGGTGGCGTAGAAACCCACGGCGGTGCTGAGATCGCCGCTGGCCCAGGTTTCCGCGCCGAGCGCGGTGGCGCCCTCGCCCGGTGCATAGGCAAAGTAGCCCACGGCGGTGGCTTCGGTACCCGACGCTTCGGTCAGGGTGCCGTTGGCCACGGCGTAATCGCCGCTGGCGATCGCACCGGCACCCACCGCAGTGGCCGCTTCGCCGCTGGCCTGGGTCTGCACGAAGAAGCCCAGGCCCGGCAGCAGGTCGGCCGGGCCGCCGATGGCGGTGCTGCTGTTGCCGGTGGCCACGCTCTGGGTACCGACGGCGGTGGCGTAGTCACCGGTTGCATTGGCGACCGCACCGAAAGCGGAGGACTGCGCGCCGCCGGCATAGGCACCCACGCCGTAGGAGGAAGCCGCAAAGCCGGAGGCTTCGGCACTGGCACCGACGGCGGTGCCGCCGACGCCGGCGCTGGTCGCACCGGTATCGACCGGCACGCCGCCGTTGGTGATCAGCGGGTTGCCATCGGCATCCACCGCCGCGCCGCCAACGGCCACGCTGCCTGGGCCAGTGGCCTGTGCGTTGTTACCGAAGGCCGCGCTGTTCTGGCCGGTGGCCAGCGCATTGAAACCGACGGCGGTGGCGTTCTGCGCATAGGCGGCCGCACCGCCGCCCAGTGCGGTGGCACCGTTGCCGATGGCGTTGCTGGCCTCGCCGATGGCGGTGGCGTTGTCGCCTTCCACGTAGGCCCCCACATCGCTGTCGGTGCTGCCGCTGGCCTGGAAATACTTGCTGGTGGTGGCCGCAACCGCGCCCACGTCATCAAGCTGGGCCTTGTTCACCGCATCGTTGGCCTCGGTCCCGTCGGCCACATTGGTGATCTGCCGACGCAGCCCGTTTTCACCATTGCCCACCGATACCGTATCCACGCGATCGGCGTAGGAGCCGGCGCCGAGCGCCACGCTGCCCACGGCCACGGCGGCGGAGTTGGAGCCGAGGGCGGCGCTGAAATCGGCGACCGCGACGCTGAACGCCCCCACCGCGACCGAAGCTTCACCACCACTGCCCGCACCGCGACCCAGGGAGGTACTGCCGGCACCGATCGCCAGTGCACCGCCACCGATCGCGGTGGCGCCATCGGCGCTGGCTTCGGCCAGGCCACCAATCGCAGTGGCTGCACCGTTTTCGCTGGCGGCAAGTGCCGACGCACCGAGCGCCACGTCGCCCAGACCGAAGGCGCCGGCACTCTGGCCGACCGCAACGCTGGCATCGCCAAAGGCCAGCGCATTCTGGCCAAACGCACTGGCACCCAGGCCGGCGGCAATGGCCTGGCTGCCCGCTGCCGTGGTGGCGTTGGCCAGCGCCTGGCTGCCCTGCCCCAGCGCGGTGGCGCCGTCGCCGTCGGCGTTGGCACCGGCGCCGGCGGCAAGTGCGCCGTCACCGTCGATCTTCGCCGCGTCGCTGTTGTTGCCCGCGCCGTCGGCCTTGAAATAGCGGGTCGCGCCTTCGGCGGCGACCGCAACCTTGTCCAGCTGTGCCTTGTTCACCGCGTCGGTGGCGGCGGTGCCGGCGGCCACGTTGGTGACCTGGCGTTCCTTGCCGGCATCACCGACGGAGACGGTGTTGACGCGGTTGGCCTTCGAGCCTGCGCCGAGCGCAACGCTGTTATTGGCCGAGGCGGTGCTGTTGCTGCCGATCGCCACGGCATTGGTGCCGGACGCGGTGGCGTTGCCGTCGACCACGCAGCTGTCGATCACCGAGCTGTTGAGCACCACGCAGTTGGCATTGCCGCCCACTTCCACCGACTGCGCCTGCGCACCTGGTGCGAACCCGGCGATACCCGCTCCCAGCGTCAATGCGATGGCGGCCGACAGCAGCGACGTGCCGCGCGTGTCGGTGGATCGTCGCTGGTCGATGACCACGCCGGCGGACTGGCTGCTGGCCAATTCCGAGGCAACGACCATCTGCCCCAGTGCTTTGTTCCAGACCTTGCGATAAATCCGATTCATCGATGCGACTCCTGAGTGGGCTGGTTTTGGGCAAAGCGACGCCAACGCCGGACCGCATGGTCCAACGTCCCCTGGGGGCGTTTACTCGCTTGATTTAGTGCGTTGCGCCGAATGGCTCGCTACAGACGTACAGCCGACTCGCCATCCATGCGGTACTGCAGAACTGAATGCTTCCGAAATGAGCAATCAGTGTTAACGCACCGTGGCAAGAACGTCAACACTTTGACTCTCAAAAACTCATGACCGCCAAATCCGTCACAAAAACGGCGCAAAACACCCTTATTTCGTTAGTTTCATGTGAGTAATGGTCATAACGCGGTTTCACACTGAAACACGCTGTAACTCATTGCTGGGGATCATTTTCCGCTGCGCACAAAAAGAAACCGCCGGGAGTGCCGGCGGTTTCTTCACGCGGTTTTCACCGCATCGACAACGGGCGCGTGCGCAGTATCAGCCGCACCATACGCGTGCGTTCCGGAACATGCGCAGCCATGGGGAATCGCCCTGCCATTCGCTTGGACGCCAGCTCAGGTTGAGTGCGCGCGGGGTGCGTTCGGGATGCGGCATCATGATGGTGACCCGACCGTCGGTGTTGGTCAGGCCGGTGATGCCGTCCGGCGAACCGTTCGGATTGAGCGGGTACTGGGTGGCCACGTTGCCATCGCCATCCACGTAGCGCAATGCAACGCGCGCCGCGGCCTGGTCCACGGCCGTGGCGAATACCGCCTGGCCTTCACCGTGGGCCACGGCCACGGGCAGGCGCGAGCCGGCCATGCCACGCAGCAGGATCGACGGCGATTCCACCACTTCCAGCAGTGCGGTACGGGCTTCGAACTGCTCGCTGCGGTTGCGGCGGAACTGCGGCCAGTGCTCGGCACCGGGGATGATGTCCTTGAGTTGGCTCATCATCTGGCAGCCGTTGCATACGCCCAGCGCGAAGCTGTCCTGGCGTGCGAAGAAGCCGGCGAAGGCATCGCGCAGCGCGCTGCGCTCCAGTACCGAGGTGGCCCAGCCACGACCGGCGCCGAGCACGTCGCCGTAACTGAAGCCGCCACAGGCAACCAGGCCGGTGAAGTCGGACAACGCGACGCGGCCTTCGATCAGGTCGCTCATGTGCACGTCATACGCGCTGAAACCGGCACGCTCGAAGATGTTGGCCATCTCGATCTGGCCGTTGACGCCCTGCTCGCGCAGCACCGCCACGCGCGGACGCGCGCCGGTGTTGATGAAGGGCGGTCGCCCCTGCGCATCCTGCGCCCGCGACACGGGCACATCCATGTACGGCGCTGCCACATCTTCATTGATGTCGAAGCTGAGTTTCGGCTTCAGGCCCGGCGCGTTGAAGTTGCGCGCGATCGCACGCTCCTGGTCGGCGCTGTCCGGGTTGTCGCGCAGCTTCTGCATGGCGTGGGTGACCGACCACCAGGCATCGAACAGCGCTTCCCAGCGCCACTCCACCAGGCTCTCGCCCTGCAGCGACACCCGCACCACCGGGGCGGTGGTCGGGCGCGCGATGCGCTGGGCGCATTCGGTCAGCGCATGCCGCTCGACCAGGTCGGCAAAGGCCGCGCGGTCTTCCCGGGCGATCTGCACCACCGCCCCCAGTTCTTCATTGAACAGGCTGCGGAACGGATCATCGCCCCAGGCATCCAGGGTGATGTCCAGGCCCAGGCGCGAGGCGAAGGCCATTTCGCACAGCGCGGCAAACGCGCCGCCATCGCTGCGGTCGTGGTAGGCCAGCAGCAGGCCGGACTGGCGCGCATCGCGGATCAGTTCGAAGAACGCACGCAGGCGCTGTGCATCGTCCAGGTCCGGCGCCGCCCCGGCGAAGGCCGGCAGGGCGCTGTGGTCGGCATGCACCTGGGCCAGGATCGAACCGCCCAGGCGCTGCTTGCCGGCGCCTAGGCCGATCAGCCACAACTCGCTGTCGGTGTCGCGGTCGAGCAGCGGGGTCAGCTGTGCGCTGGCGTCGGCGACCGGCGCAAAGGCGGTGATCACCAGCGACACCGGCGACACCGACTTGTGCGCCTGGCCATCGGCCTGCCACTGGGCCTGCATCGACAGCGAATCCTTGCCGACCGGAATGCTCAGGTCCAGCTGCGGGCACAGTTCCATGCCCACCGCGCGCACTGCGTCGTACAGCAGCGCGTCTTCGCCCTCGTGGCCGGCCGCCGCCATCCAGTTGGCCGACAGCTTCACCGTGTCCAGCGCGTCCACCGGGGCGGCGCACAGGTTGGTGATCGCTTCGCCCACCGCCATGCGCGCCGATGCGGCCGCATTGAGCAGGGCCAACGGAGTGCGCTCGCCGATCGCCATCGCCTCACCGGCGACGGTATCGAAACCGGCCAGGGTGATGGCCACATCGGCCAACGGCAGCTGCCACGGGCCGATCATCTGTTCGCGCGCGGTCAGCCCGCCAACGCTGCGGTCGCCGATGGTGACCAGGAAATTCTTGGACGCCACCGACGGGTGCGCGAGGACGCGCAGGCCAGCTTCATGCAGGTCCAGCCCGGCCGTCTTCAGCGCCGGCCAGCGCGGTGCCGGCGGGTGCGTGGCATCGCGGTGCATCTTTGGTGCCTTGCCGAACAGCACGTCCATCGGCAGGTCGATCGGCGCATCGGCCGGCGTATTGCCCACGGTCGCACCGTAGGCCACGACCAGGCGTTCTTCGGCGGTGGCCACGCCAACCGCGGCGAACGGGCAGCGCTCGCGCGCGCACAGCGCGGCAAATTCGGCCAGGCGCGCCTGCGGTACGCCGAGCACGTAGCGCTCCTGCGATTCGTTGCACCACAGCTGCATCGGCGACAGCGACGGATCGTCGGTGGGCACCTTGCCCAGGTCGATCACGCCGCCCACGCCGGAGTCGTGCAGCAGTTCCGGGATCGCGTTGGACAGGCCGCCGGCACCGACGTCATGGAACCAGCGGATCGGGTTGTCCAGGCCGAGCGCGACGCAGCGGTCGATCACTTCCTGGCAGCGACGCTCCATTTCCGGGTTGTCGCGCTGCACGCTGGCAAAATCGAGGTCTTCGGCGCTCTCACCCGACGCCACCGAGCTGGCGGCACCGCCGCCGAGGCCGATCAGCATCGCCGGGCCACCGAGCACGATCACGGCATCGCCCGGCTGCAGGCGCAGCTTCTCGACCTGGTTCTGGTCGATCGCACCGAGCCCACCGGCGAGCATGATCGGCTTGTCGTAGGCGCGGGTCAGGCCCTGCCCTTCGGGCAGCTCGAAGCTGCGGAAATAGCCGAGCAGGTTCGGGCGGCCGAATTCATTGTTGAACGCGGCGCCGCCGAGCGGGCCGTCCAGCATGATGTCCAGCGCCGGGGCCATGCGCGGGTTGAGCGCGCGCGGCGCTTCCCACGGCTGCGGCAGCGTCGGGATGCGCAGGTGCGAGACCGAGAAGCCGGTCAGGCCGGCCTTGGGCTTGCCGCCGCGGCCGGTCGCGCCTTCGTCGCGGATCTCACCGCCCGCACCGGTGGCCGCACCCGGGAACGGGGCGATCGCGGTCGGGTGGTTGTGCGTTTCGACCTTGATGCAGAACGCCGAATCGACCACCGCTTCGCTGCGGTACTCGCCGCTGGCCGGGTCCGGACGGTAGCGCGCTGCCGGGAAACCGGCGACCACCGCGGCGTTGTCGCTGTAGGCGCTCAACGTGTGCTGCGGGGTCTGCTGGTGGGTGTTCTTGATCATCCGGAACAGCGAATGCGACTGGTCGGCGCCGTCGATGGTCCAGCTGGCATTGAAGATCTTGTGCCGGCAGTGCTCGGAATTGGCCTGCGCGAACATCATCAGTTCGACGTCCGACGGCGTGCGGCCCAGCTCGCCGAAGCGCTGGCGCAGGTAGTCGATCTCATCCTGGGCCATGGCCAGGCCGAGGCGGCGGTTGGCCGCTTCCAGGTCCTCCAGCGCGATCCGCTCCAGTTCGCCACGGGCCGGCGCGCTGAACAGCGCCTGCGCCTGTTCGGCCTGGGCCAGTACGGACTGGGTCATCGGGTCGTGCAGGGCGCGGATCACCGCTTCCTGCGCGGCGGCATCGGCCGGCCAGCCGGCCAGGTCGATGCGCAGGCCACGTTCGACCCGTCGGATCGGCTGCCCGGCACCACGCACCAGTTCGGTGGCCTTGCTCGACCACGGCGACAGCGTGCCCAGGCGCGGCACCACGAAGCGCGATACCGCGCCGTCTTCACGCCCCGCCAGGTCCGGCTGGGCCTCCAGGATCCGGCTCAGGATCACCGGGTCCGGGGCCGCATCGCCCTCGGTCTGGATGAAGTAGACATGCCAGGCACCGGTGATGCGCAGATCGGTGGCCAGGGACTGCAGGCGGGATTCAAGACGTTCGCGGCGGAACGGCGAAAGGGCGGATGCGCCCTCGAGGACCATCATGTCCGGGGAACCGTGGTTGGAAACGGGCCCACTATTGTACCCAAGTCCACCGCCGCGGCCGCCCCGACCGCTGACCGCCGCCCGTAGGCCTTCACGGCCGAACCATGCGCTGGTTCACGGATTGCTGGCGGAATGCATGACAACGTTATCACCACCTGGCTGGCCTGCTTTGCGGCCAGGTCCTCGTCCGCCCCCACTGCTGTTGCCGGCCTCTCCCCGGCGCCCGGACCTGCTGCACGCGGGCCGCCCCACCCGGCGGCCCGCGCCCATCACTAGATCGGAGTAAGACCATGCCTGACCCGATGATGCGCAGTGCGGTGACATCGATATCCTCCCTTGCGGCAGGCCGCCGCAAACGCTGGCTGCTGGCCCTGGCCCTGGCTGCAGCCGCCGCGACCACCACCCCCACCCTGGCGCTGGCCGCGAACTGTACCGGGGCCCCGGAATGGAACCCGGCGGTGATCTACCTGTCCGGCACCACCCTGCAGAAGGGCGGCGTGCTGTACCGGGCCAACCAGGACATCTGGAACGCCCCGCCCGACMACCCCGCTGGCGCGCCCTACTACACCAACCTGGGCGCCTGCGATGGCAGTGGCAGCAACCAGCCGCCCAGCGTCAGCCTGACCTCGCCCGCCGCGGGCGCCAGCTTCACCGCCGGCAGCAGCATCACCGTCAGTGCCAACGCCAGTGACACCGACGGCAGCGTCAGCAAGGTCGAGTTCTTCCGCGGCGGCACCTCGCTGGGCATCGACACCAGCGCGCCGTACAGCGTGACCTGGGCCAACGCGAGCGCCGGCAGCCACACCTTCAAGGCGGTGGCCACCGACAACAACAATGCGGTGACTTCCTCCACCACGGTCAGCGTGACCGTCACTGCCGCCAGCAACGACACCACCCCGCCGAGCGTGCCCGGTGGCCTGGCCTCGCCCTCCAAAACCGCCACCACGGTCAACCTGGCCTGGAGCGCGGCCACCGACAACAGCGGCGGCAGCGGCGTGGCCGGCTACGACGTGTACCGCAACGGCAGCCTGGTCGGCTCGCCCAGCGCCACCCAGTACACCGACGGCGGACTCACCGCCAGCACCGCCTACGCCTACACCGTGCGCGCACGCGACAACGCCGGCAACGCCTCGGCGCAAAGCGGCTCGATCAGTGTGACTACCGCGGCCGGCGGCGGCGGCGGCAGCAAGCGGGTGATCGGGTACTTCACCCAGTGGGGCATCTACGGGCGCAATTACCGGGTCAAGAACATCGACACCAGCGGCTCGGCCGCGCGCCTGACCCACATCAACTACGCCTTCGGCAACGTGCGCAACAATCGCTGCGAAGTCGGCGTGACCCAGGCCTCGGACCCGAACACCGGGGTGGGCGGCGATGCCTTCGCCGATTACACCAAGGCCTTTGGTGCCGGCGAGAGCGTGAGCGGTGGCGCCGATACCTGGGACCAGCCGCTTCGCGGCAACTGGAACCAGCTCAAGCAGCTCAAGGCCAAGCACCCGAACGTAAAGGTGCTGATCTCGCTGGGCGGCTGGACCTGGTCGCGCGGGTTCTCCAGCGCGGCGCAGCCCGCCAACCGCCAGGCCTTCGTCGCCTCGTGCATCGATGCCTACATCAAGGGCAACCTGCCGGTCACCGACGGCGCCGGTGGCGTGGGCGCGGCGGCCGGTGTGTTCGATGGCATCGACATCGACTGGGAGTATCCGGTGGCCTGCGGGCTGAGTTGCGGCACCCCGGCCGACAACGCCAACTACACCGCGCTGCTGGGCGAGTTCCGCCGCCAGCTCGATGCGGTGCGCCCGGGGCTGTTGCTGACGGTGGCGGTGGGTGCGGGCATCGACAAGGTGCGCGTGACCGACCCGGCCGCGTACCACCCGTACCTGGACTTCATCAACGTGATGACCTACGACTTCCACGGTGCGTGGGATCCGCAGACCAACCATCACTCGGCGCTGTTCGACTCACCGGCCGATCCGTCCACCGGCGACCAGAAGCTCTACAACAGCAACGATGCGATGGAGGCCTTCCTCAGCCGCGGCGTGCCGGCGTCCAAGTTGAACCTGGGCATCGGCTACTACGGGCGCGGCTGGACCGGCGTGGCCAGCGGCAACAACGGCCTGTACAAGAGCGCCAGCGGCGCCGCGCCGGGCACGTATGAGGCCGGCATCGAAGACTGGAAGGTGCTCAAGAACCTGGCCTGGCCGGGCTACACCGACAGCGTCGCCAAGGCCACGTGGATCTCCAACGGCACCACGTTCTGGAGCTTCGACACCCCGGCGATGGTCACCGAGAAGATGGGCTACGTGAAAACCCAGGGACTGGGCGGCGCGTTCTTCTGGGAGTTCAGCGGGGATGACGCCCAGGGCACGTTGACCAAGGCGATCCGCGACGGGTTGAACTGACGGGRAACCGACCCACGGTCGGGCATGCCCCCTTACAACAACGCCCCGGCGATGCCGGGGCGTTGTTTGTTTCAGCGGCTGCCGCCGGCGGTGATCCGCTCCAGCGCGGCCTTCAGCTGTGCCGGCGGCACGTAGCCGCCGAGCTGGGTGCCATCGGGCGCAAAGATCGCCGGGGTGCCGTTGACGCCCATCTGCTGGCCCAACGTGTACTGCATGGCCACCGGATTGGTGCAGTTCTTCGGTGTGACCGGCTTGCCGGTCTTGGCCGCGGTCAGCGCCTGCTTGCGATCGGCCGCGCACCACACCGAGATCATGTCGGTGTAGTCCTGGCTGCCCAGGCCCATGCGCGGGAAGGCGAGGTATTCCACGCTGATGCCGTTGCGGTTGAGCTCGGCGATGTCCTGGTGCAGCTTGCGGCAGTAGCCGCACTCGATATCGGTGAACACACTGATGGTGTACTTGGCGTTGGGCGCGGCGAACACGATGCGCTCGCTCTGCGGCACCTTCGCCAGCAGCTTCTGGCGGTAGCTGAGCAGGCCGGCGCTGCTGACCGGCGCCTTGTTCTGGATGTCGTACGGCTGGGACTGCATCAGGTAGCGGCCGTCATCGGTCACATACAGCACCTGCCCGCCCACCAGCACCTCGCGGAAGCCCGGGAACGGCGCCGCGCCGATGTAGTCCGGGGTGAACTTGGGGTCCAGCTGCTGCAGCGCCTTGCGCACGCGCTGGTCGGCGTTGCCGTCGGCCGGGGCCGCCGCACTGGCCGGGGCCGACGCGCCCTTGCTGGCGGCCGGAGCGGAGGGCTGCTGCGCGCAGGCAGTCAGGCTGAGCGCGCCGAGGAGCGCGGCAATGGCAACACGGAGCATCGAGCGATCCGGGGACAAAGAAGATGGCGCTGATTCTCGCACAGCCGCCCACACCCGCAGCTGGACCGCAGTGGAACAGTGACCGGCGTCAGCTGCCGCGCCGCCACTACCTCAGCCGCGCGGATGGTGCCTGGCGTGCAGTTTCTGCAGGTGTTCGCGCGCCACCAGGGTGTAGATCTGGGTGGTGGACAGCGAACTGTGGCCCAGCAGCATCTGCAGCGCGCGCAGGTCCGCGCCCCGGTTGAGCAGGTGGGTGGCAAAGCTATGGCGCAGCCCGTGCGGGCTGATCCGGACCGGATCGATCCCGGCCAGCACCGCGTACTTCTTCACCAGTGCCCAGAACTGCTGGCGGCTGAGCGGCTGCAGCGAGGGGGCCACGAACATCGGCACCGACCCGTCCGCACCGCCTGGCACCGTGCGCTTGCCGGCCAGCTGCGGGCGCGATTCGGCCAGGTAGCGCTCCAGCCAGTGCTGGGATTCCTCGCCCAGCGGCACCAGGCGCTCCTTGCTGCCCTTGCCGGTCACCCGCAGCACGCCCTGGCGCAGGTTGACCGCGTTGGCCGGCAGTTCCACCAGCTCGCTCACGCGCAGCCCGGCGGCGTACATCAGCTCCAGCATCGCCCGGTCGCGCAGGCCCAGCGGGGAGGCGATATCCGGCGCATCCAGCAGCGCGTCGATCTGGCTTTCGGCCAGCGCCTTGGGCAGCAGCCGCGGCAACCGCGGCGGGTCCAGCAGCGCGCTGGGGTCCTCGCTGCGCTGACCGCGCCGCAGCGCATCGGCGAAGAACGCGCGCAAGGCAGACAGCAGCCGCGCGTTGCTGCGTGGCGACCAGCCATGCCGCGCGCGCCAGGCCAGGTAATCGAACAAGCCGGCCCGATCGATCGCGGCCAGCCCGCCGCCGGCCCCGTCACGCCAACGCGCCAGCCCTTCCAGGTCGCGCCGGTAGCTGTCCAGACTGGCGCGCGCCAACCCCTGCTCGGCCCAGATCGCATCGAGGAAGCGCTGGATCAGCAGGTTGTCGTCGTCGCGCAAGGGCGGCAGCTGCTGGACCAACTGACGGCGCAGCGCGGGGGTAGTGGCATCGGACATGTCACCAGCATACGGAGCCGGGCGCATCGCAGCCATCGAACCGACGCCAGCGCGCAGGTATGCTCGGCCCATGGCCACCACCGTCCCCAGCGCAACCGCCGACCGCCCCGCCACGCTGCTGCTGTGGCGCCTGCTGGCCCTGCTCTACGACCTGTTTCCCGCGCTCGCGCTGTGGATGCTGGTCGGCACCGTGTTCACCGTGGCCTACACCCTGTCCGGCCACGCCGAGCGCGAGAACATACCGGCCTTCAGCGCCCTGCAATGGCTGCTCTGGCTGTGCTGCTGGATCGTCACCGGCCTGTACGCCACGTTGAGCTGGCGTCGCGGTGGCCAGACCCTGGGCATGCGCCCATGGCGGCTGCAGGTGACCACGCCCGCTGGAACGCCCCCCACCCGCCGCCAGTTGTGGCTGCGTTACAGCGTCGGCACCGTGTCGCTGCTGCTCGGCGGCCTGGGTTTGTGGTGGACGTTGATCGACCGCCAACGCCTGAGCTGGCACGACCGTGCCAGCGGCACTCGGGTGCGACGCCTGCCGAAGCGGTGAAACCACGCAACGCGTGGAGGCTGACTGTTGGGTCGGCATGGGGGCCATTGGCATTTGATTGCCGCGCGAGGGGCAGCCACGCATGGCGTGGCTCTACCCGGCCGTTCTGCGATCGCGTTGTTCCGTGCCGGCAGGCCTGGTGCTGGTCGGGGGCGTATACGGCGCGCTGGGGCGACGCTCTCCCTCCTCGCACACGACAAACCGTGCAGAGAGGGTCAGGCAGCCCCCTCCAGGACCGTGCACGGCATGGATGCCGTGAACGAGCCCCCAGGGAGGGGTTTACGGCGTGTCGTGGATGGGGCTGCCTGGCCCTCTCCCGCGATAGCCGGGAGAGACGCCTCCCCTCCGCCATCCGCCTTCCACCATGAGCAACACGCAGGACCCCAGCGGCTGAATTACCCCGACTTGCGCCGGAACAGCATCCCCGACACGGCCAGCATCACGATCGGCGGCAGCGCGTAGGCGATGCGGTAGTCGAACTTCAGCGCACCGGCCATGCGGCCGAAGAACAACTGCAGCAACCAGAAGCCCAGCGCGAACAGGATGCCCAGGAACAGCCGCTTGCCCATGCCGCCACTGCGCAGCGACCCGAACGCGAACGGCACCGCTGCCAGGCACAACGCCAGCACGTTCACCGGATAGAACCACCGGCTCCAGTAGATGTCTTCGTAATCGCGCGAATCCAGCCCGTTGCGCTTGCGGTACTCGATGCTCGTGCGCAGATCCATCGCCGTCAGGTTGCGCGGCTTGGAAATACCGCTGGCCAGCGCCGCCGCATCCAGGCGCGAATTCCACGGTTCGGATTCCACCGTCTCACGCGTCGCCGAGCGCTCGCCGAACGTATCCCGGCGCACTTTCTTCAGCACCCAGCCGTCCTTGTCATGCTCGGCCGAGCCGGCATAGGTCAACGAAGCCAACCGCCCGTCGTCACCAATCTTGTACAGCCGTACATCGCGCAGCACCAGCTTGGTGCCACCGCCGGGCAGCAACTGCTCATCGCCCGCGCCGGCATTGAGGAACGTATCGCCCTCGCGCGCCCACACGCCCGAATACCGCGCCACGGCCATGCTGTTGCCCCACTTGGCGCTCATCTTGATGTCGTCGGCCCGGCTCTGCGCCCACGGCGCCAGCGTCTCGCCGCTGAACACCATCACCGCCGTCAGCAACGACAGCGCGATCGCCACCGACGCACTCAGGCGTTTGCGCGACAGGCCAAGCGCACGCAGCGCGGTCAGCTCCGAGGTCGCCGCCAGCTGGCCCAGGCCCATCAGCGAGCCGATCACCGCCGCCGTCGGGAAGAACGTGTAGGCCCGGCGCGGCACCGTATACAACACCCACGCCGCCGCATGGCCCAGCGTATAGCTGCCCTTGCCGACGTCCTTGAACTCGCCGGAGAACGCCATCACCACGTCCAGGCCCACCAGCACTGCCCAGGTCAGCAGCACGGTGCTGAAGACCGCCCGGCCGAGATAGAGATCAAACCGCATCGGGTGAAGCTTCATGCGGTCCTCCGCGGGCGCGACAGCTTGCCATCACGCAGGTACATCCAGATCGCCAGCGCCAGCAGCGGCAGGCTCAGCCACCACAAGCCGACACTGCCGGACAATTTTCCATCGGCGATCCAGCGCGTGCCGATGAACATCAGGTTCATGCCCACCATGTAGGCCAGGAACGCCAGCATCATCCGCCCGTAGCGCTGCTGGCGCGGCGAACTGCGCGCCAGCGGCAGCGTCATCAACGCAAAGGCCAGCGCGATCAGCGGCGGGGTGATGCGCGAATGCAGCTGCGCCTGCGCGGCCGGGCGCGCATCGCCGAACAGCTGCCCGGTCGGCAGCAGCTCCGGGTCGTCCTTGTCGCGGGTGTCGGCGCCGTCGGGCATGGCCACATCGTTGCGCGCGAAGGTCATCAGCTTGTAGTCCAGGGCGCCGTTGGCCGGGCCTTCGACCTGGTGGCCGTCTTCCAGCTCCAGGTAGCGCTGGCGGGCGCCCTCGAAGAACATCCGGCCGCGATCGGCCGACACCACCTCGATGCGGTCTTCCTTCTGCCGCTGCATGAACACCTTGCCCAGCTGGGTGCCATCGGGCGATACCGAGGACAGGTAGACCACCCCGCCATTGGGCAGGGTAGTGAATTTGCCCGACTCCAGGCCGGCCATCACCACACTGCGGTTGGCCTCCTCGATCATGGTCTCGCCGGTGCGGTCGGCCCACGGCCCCAGCCACAGCGAACACAGGGCGATCAGCCCCACCACCGGCAGCACCAGCATCAGCACCGGGCGCAGCAGCCGCTTCGGGCCCACCCCGATCGCGGTCAGCACCGCCATTTCCGAGTCGCGGTAGAGCCGTGCGGTGGCCAGCATCAGCCCCAGCATCAGCGCCAGCGGCAGGATCAGCGGCATGTAGACGATGAACTGCAGGCCCAGCTGGGAGAACAGCAGGCGGGCGGGCAGGCGGCCGTCGGCGATGTTGCCGAGGATGTCCACCAGGACACCGCCGACACTCACCACCAGCAGAACGATGAGGRTGGCCAGGAAACTCTGGACGAAATCACGCAGGAGATAGCGATCGAGCTTCGACATGGGGCGGTGGTTTAAACTCTCGGATTCGTTCGCGATGCTGCCCAGTCTACCGACGGGACGTAAACAGCTCGCGATTGTACGGATTTGCC
>NZ_JBFULO010000028.1:0-20005 GCF_054049855.1 Stenotrophomonas sp. P5_B8
CGGTAGCGAAACGTTTGGCCATGGCGCACCACACGTTGGCATCGCTGGCCCCGGCATCGAGCTTGCGCGCGGCGGTGTGCACCATCTGGCGCGCGGCGACCAGTTCGATGGCCATGTCGGCCAGCTTGAACTGCAATGCCTGGAACTCGGCCAGCGCCTTGCCGAACTGGCGGCGCTCGCCCATGTAGCGGCGCGCCGCATCCAGTGCGCCCTGGGCCGCACCCAGCGAGCAGGCGGCGATGTTGATCCGCCCGCCATCCAGACCCTTCATGGCCAGCTTGAAGCCGCCACCCTCCTCTCCCAACAGGTGGCTGACCGGGACGCGCACGTTCTCGAAGGTGATGCCGCGGGTGGGCTGGCTGTTCCAGCCCATCTTCTCTTCCTTGCGGCCGTAGCTGATGCCCGGCAGGTCGGCCGGCACCGCGATCGCGCTGATGCCACCTGCGCCGGCACCGCCGGTGCGCGCCATCACCACCAGCAGTTCGGTGGCACCGGCGCCGGAGATGAAGGCCTTGGACCCATTCAACACGTAGTGGTCGCCATCGCGCACCGCGCTGGTCTTCAGCGAGGCTGCATCCGAGCCGGCACCTGGCTCGGTCAGGCAGTACGAAGCCAGCTTGGTGCCGGACGAGAGGTCTGCACCCCACTCCGCACGCAGGCTCTCCTGGCCCCACTTGGCCACCATCCACGACGCCATGTTGTGGATGCTGACATAGGCCGCCGTGGACGGATCCACGTTGGCGAGCTCCTCGATGACGACGGCGGCATCCAGACGGCTCAAGCCGCTGCCACCTACCTCGGGGTCCATGTACAAACCGCAGAACCCGAGTTCCCCTGCCTTGGCGATCGCCTCGCGCGGAAAGATGCCCTCCGCATCCCATCGCGCGGCGTGCGGCGCCAGTTCGGCCTGGGCGAAGTCGCGCGCGGCTTCTCTATAGGCCTGCTGCGCTTCGTCGAGTTCCGTCGTCATCGAGTGGCTCATGGTCGAACTCCGTTGTTGCTTACTTCAGGCTGATGGTGGTGTTGACGCCATGACCCAGCGTCTCGTCATCGAACCAGCGCGAGGTGATCGTCTTGGTCTGGGTGTAGAACATCACCACCTGCTTGCCGTACGGGCCCAGGTCGCCGAGCTTGGACGCGCGCGAACCGGTGAACGAGAACAGCGGCACCGGCACCGGGATCGGCACGTTGATGCCGACCTGGCCGACGTCGATGTCTTCCTGGAACTTGCGCGCGGCCGCACCGGACTGGGTGAACAGCGCGGTGCCATTGCCGTTCGGGTTGGCGTTGATCAGTGCGATGGCGTCTTCCAGCGTCTCCGCTTCCAGGATCACCAGCACCGGCCCGAAGATTTCCTCGTCGTACACGCGCATGCCCGGGGTGACGCCGGCGAAGATGGTCGGGCCAACGAAGTTGCCCTTCTCGAAGCCGTCCACCTGCGGGTTGCGGCCGTCGAGCACCAGCTTGGCGCCCTGCTCCACGCCCGAGGCGATCAGGCCTTCGACGCGTTCACGCGCGGCGCAGGAAATCACCGGGCCGACATCGGTACCGCTGACGCTGCCCGCGCTGACCTTGAGCGTCTTCGCCTTGGCGACCAGGTCCGGCACCCACTCCCGCGCTTCGCCGACCAGCACCAGGGTGGAGGCGGCCATGCAGCGCTGACCGGCGGCCCCGAAGGCAGCGCCAACCATCGCGTTGAGGCTCTGTTCCTTGTTCGCGTCCGGCAGCACCACGGCGTGGTTCTTGGCGCCCATCATGCACTGCACGCGCTTGCCGGCCAGCGAGGCGCGGTTGTACACGTGGGTGCCGACGCGGGTGGAACCGACGAACGAGACGGCCTTGATATCCGGGTGGTCGCAGATCGCGTTGACCACGTCTTCGCCGCCGTGGACGACGTTGAGCACGCCCTTGGGAATGCCCGCCTCCAGCGCCAGTTCGACCAGGCGCATGGTGACCATCGGGTCCTGTTCGGACGGCTTGAGGATGAAGGTGTTGCCGGTGGCGATGGCCATCGGGAACATCCACAGCGGAATCATCGCCGGGAAGTTGAACGGGGTGATGCCCGCGCACACGCCCAGCGGCTGCAGCAGGGTGTAGGTGTCCACGCCGTTGGCCACGTTGTTGGCCAGTTCGCCGAGCTGCAGGTTGCCGATGGCGGCAGCGTGCTCGACCACTTCCAGGCCGCGGAACACATCGCCTTCGGCGTCCGGCACGGTCTTGCCCTGCTCGGCGCTGAGGATGTGGGCCAGCTCGCTCATGTTCTCGCGGATCAGCTGCTGGTACTTCAGGAAGATGCGCGCGCGGGTGCCGATCGGGGTCTTGCGCCAGGTCTTGAAGGCTTCTTTGGCAGAGGCCACGGCGGCATCGACTTCACCGGGGGTGGCGAACGGCACCTGGGCCAGCACGTCCTGGGTGGCCGGGTTGACCACGTTCTGCCAATGCGAGCTGGTCGATTCGATGAACTGGCCATCGATCAACATGCGGATACGGGGCGCTGCAACAGTCATGGACAATCCCGGCGGGTCGAAAGTTGTTGGCATTATTCACAGTGCCACCCTCGATTTCCGGCCTGTATGCGCTTAATCTGGCCAATGCCCGCTACGATTCTTGTGAATTCTGTGAATAGCCAGCCCGTCCAACGCCAGATCGGCCTGCGCCTGCTCAAGCTGCGCGAGCAGCGCGGCTACAGCCAGATCGCGCTGGCGCGGGCATTGGGGTTGTCGGCCAGTTACCTGAACCAGATCGAGCGTAACAAGCGCCCGCTCACCCCCGCGGTGCAGGCCAGGCTGCGTGAGGTATTGGGCGACGTTACCGACCTGTTCGACGTAGATGAGCCCGGCGCGCTGCAGGAGGCGCTCGGCGAGACGCTGCGCGACCTGGGCCTGGACGATGTAAGCAGCACCGAGCTGCGCGCGATGGCCGGCAACCTGCCACAGGTGAGCCGCGCCCTGCTCGACCTGCACCGCCGGCACCTGATGCTGCGCGAGCATGCCGCCGCGCTGGAGTTCCAGCTGGGCGATGTGCATGCCGGGCAGGCGTTACCGGCCGGGGACCAGGTGCGCGACTTCTTCAACCGCATGCACAACCACATCCCCGAGCTGGACGACCTGGCCGAGCAGTTGTTCGGCGAGTGGGGGCTGGTGGCCGGGCATGTCGCCCCCCGCCTGCGCCAGCTGCTGGCCGACCGCCACGGCGTGCTGGCCGAAGTGGCGCCGCTGCAGGCCGGGCGCGAGAAGCGGGTCTACGATGGCGGCAGCCGCACGCTGTGGCTGCCGGACTATCTGGAACCGGGCCAGCAGGCGTTCCAGATGGCGGCCGAGCTGGCGTTGCTGGGCTATGCAGCGCAGATCGATGCGGTGATCGCGCGCGCGGGCTTCCGCGACGCCGAGCAGATCGCGCAGGCGCGGATCGGCATGTCCAACTACTTCGCGGGTGCACTGGTGATGCCGTATGCGCAGTTCCTGCGCGCCGCCGAGCACAGCGCCTACGACATCGATGCGCTGGCCCATCGCTTCGGCGTGGGCTTCGAGGCCGTCTGCCATCGCTTGAGCACGCTGGCGCGACGCAGCGCACCCGGCCTGCCGTTCTTCTTCATCCGCGTGGACCGCGCCGGCAATGTCTCCAAGCGGCATTCGGCCACCGATTTCCACTTCTCACAGGTGGGCGGCTCGTGCCCGCTGTGGATCGTCTACGAGGCGTTCAACCAGCCCGGCCGGGTGCTGACCCAGACCGCGCGCATGCCCGACGGGCGCCGCCACTTCTGGCTGGCGCGGCAGGTAAGCAGCGGTCCGATCGGGCATGGGCAGCCGCGCAAGACCTTCGCCGTGGCGCTGGGCTGCGATCTGCAGCATGCCGAGCGGCTGATCTATTCGCGCGGCCTGGACATCCAGAGCCCGGGCAACTCGGTGTCGATCGGGCCGGGCTGCCGGGTGTGCCCGCGCGAAGATTGCATGCAACGCGCCTTCGCGCAGCTGCCCGGCCGCAGGTAGAGTCGACCGTTGGCCGACTTGCATCCAGCGCCAGGAAGGCTCGACCCACCGTAGAGTCGACCGTTGGTCGACTACCCTCCGACGCCAGGAAGGTTCGACCCCACCGTAGAGTCGACCGTTGGTCGACTACCCTCCGACGCCAGGAAGGTTCGACCCCGGTGCGAAGAGCAGCCGACCAACGGTCGGTTTTACCGGATCGGGAAGCGCGCTGTCCCGGCTCAATAAATCGGCGTGACCTTCATCTGCGGCAGCGGGCGCGGGGCGCCTTCGGTGAGGTCCGGGCCGAGGTCTTCCCAGTGCTGGCCCTGCTCGACCATGTGCCGCCACAACCGCTGCGATTCACGCCGTTTGTCCTCCGAGGTCAGCCGGTACGACGGCGGGGGCGGTTCGCCGAGGGCCACGGTCTGGTAGGCGTCGGTCCAGGCCSCCACACGCTGGTCGGGGTCGTCGGTGCGCGCGATTTCCAGCGTGTAGCGCTGGTAGGCCGAGGCCAGGTTGCGCCAGCGGATCCAGTAGTGGTTCTGGAAGGAGAACCCGCAGAAGCGTTCACCGGCCACGCTGCCCTTGGCGGCGATGCGGCCAAGCACATCCTGCGGCATGTCCAGGTTCATGCCGCCTTCGTCGCCGTGCAGCGATACGTGCACGATGCGGTCGCGGTAACCGGGCGCGCGGGCCTGCAGCACGTCGCGCCAGTTCTGCATGGTCGACACGATGGAAAACAGGAAGCCGGCCATCTCCGCCGCGGCGAGCGGCTGGGCGATGGCATGGTAGCTGCGCTGCCAGCCCTGGCGGTTTTCGGTGGGCAGGAACACCGCCTGTTCGATCGGGTCCTTGCCCATGTCCAGCACGCTGACCGCGTCGGCATGGCGCGGATACACCAGGTTGATGCCGAAGGTGGGCCAGCGTGGCAACGCGGCGTCGAACAGGTGGATGGGGAAGTTGCTGCTGATGCCGCCATCGGAGAACCAGCACACGCGGAAGGCGGTGATCGCCGGGCCGCAGTTCTGCCCGCCGCGGGTCAGCCCTTCCATGCTCTCGGCGACGGTACTCTTTTCGCGTCTCGTTGCTGTCTCCACCGCGGGCTCACAACGCCGCTCGCGTCGCGCCGGCTCATGCAACGGCACCGCGCTGATCAGCAGCGGGAAGCTCAGGCTCATGCGCGTGGCCACCAGCACCGGCAGCCGGTCCCCATCCACCAGGCGGTAATAGTCGCGCCCGTCGATGTGCTCGGGCGCGCCGGCCTGTGCCATCAGCCAGTCCACCACGCTGGCCGGGAACAGCTGGGCGAACTCCTCGCGCACGAACCAGAAGTGCGCGGCACTGAACGGCAGCGTGCGCGGCTCGGTATGCGAGATGCAGGTGGTGATCATCTTCAGGCTGATCGCCTGCTCGGCAGCGGGTT
The DNA here is from genome assembly GCF_054049855.1 of Stenotrophomonas sp. P5_B8. NCBI lineage: Bacteria > Pseudomonadati > Pseudomonadota > Gammaproteobacteria > Lysobacterales > Lysobacteraceae > Stenotrophomonas > Stenotrophomonas sp. P5_B8. Next base: position 5,392 of record NZ_JBFULO010000028.1, read on the forward strand.
CGCCGAGGTAGCGTGGCGCCTGGTGCAGGTCGCCAAAGGTCAGCGGTTGTCCCAGGGGTTTGCCCGACAGCGTCTGCAGGCGCTCGTGCAGCCAGTCGGTCAGCGCGGGCGTGGCAGCGCCGGCCTGGGTGCTGCCATCGCACAGGCCGAGCAGGTTGCGCCGCGCCACCCGTGCCACCCGCAGCGCCGACGCCAGCACGCCGGCGCCGTACGCGCACAGCAGCGACGGCAGCAACGTGGCCAGTACCCCGTCCACGCCGGCGGCCAGCCAGCCGATACCGAGCAGGACGACCAGGGAGGCCAGCAGTTCGAGCGGTGCGATCGCGAACACCGCCGCGAGCAGGCAGGCGATCTTGCGCGGCAGGCTGGATTTGCCGGTGAGCATCACCAGCAGCCGGTAGGCGGTGCGCGCGCCGGGGGCTGGCTGGAACAGGCTGTAGATGAAGCCGCGCGTGGACAGTTGCGCCGATACCGCCGCCAGCCCGGGGAAGCCCACCTCATCGGCCACCGCCTCGCCGCTGTGGCGACGACGGTCGCCACACGCCGCGGCCGCGGCAACGGCCGCGGCGATCGCCCCGGCCGAGGTGCCGCCGATGTTCTTGAAGCGGTACTGGCGGGCCAGCGACAGCACCGCGTTGGGATACACGATGCCGCTGGTGATGCCGCCCTTCATGACCAGATCGCAGTACTTGTCCGCCACGTCGCGCCCTCTGTCCACCCACCGCGCGCCCTGCCCGCGCATGCCCCCGTCCGTGGGCCTCCGGCGCCTCCGTGCTGCTGCAGTGTGGCGCCCGCGTGTGCCCGCACGGTGACGGGATGTTCAAGCGGGGCCAGGGGGACAGTATCGCCGACGGTCTTCTCAGGGCCTGAGAACGGCGCCGCCGTTACGGCTGCTTCACGCCGCCGGACTGCGGTACCCGCCGCAGCTTGGACAGGTCGTAGCCGAGCGCGGCGATACGGGCGGTGGCCTTGTTGTAGTCGGCGTCGGACATCTTCGGCGTGCGCGACATCAGCCACACGTAATCGCGCTTGCTGCGTCCGACGATGGTCTGCTGGTAGTCCGCGTCCAGGTAGACGATCACGTACTCGGCCTTGATCGGCCAGATGAACTGCATGCCCCACTCGGCCCCGTTCGTGCCCGGCTTCACCGTGCCAACCGGATGCATGGTCTTGACCGGTGCATCGAAGCTGCCCTTGCGGTAGCGGAAGGTAGTCTGGATGCGACCGTCCGGGCGCAGTGCATACGACTCGACCGCATCGAAGGCGTTGCGCTCGGGTCGGCTGGGGATATGCGCGATGACGTACCAGTCGCCCATGAAGCGCGGTACGTCCACTTCGGCCACCGGTGGGATGGGACGGGTGTTGCCGCCGCAGCCTAGCATCAGGCTGGCCAGCAGCAGCGGAACGACGGCACGGATCGACATGGCGATTTCCTCGGGGGACGTGGGATGTTCACGGGCGGGCGAACAGGTAATGGGCCACTTGCCACTGCTGGCCATTCTGGTAACCGAACAGTTCGGCACAGGCCATCCAGAACATGCGCCAGCGCTGCGCCCACAGCGCTGCCGACGGCGCGCCGTAGCATTGGCGCATGACCTCCAGCACGGCATCGCGCTCGCGATCCTGGTTGGCCAGCCAATGGTTGGCGGTGCGTTCGTAATGGGTACCGTCGAGCAGCCAGCGCTGCTGAAGGTGCAGGTGCTGCTGGAAGCACAGCAGGGTATCGGCGGCCGGCATCAGGCCACCGGTGAAGAAATGGCGGCCCATCCAGTTGTCTTCGCCGTCGGTCTCGAAGGGGTACATCAGCGTGCGATGCACGAAGATGTGCACGAACAGCTTGCCCTCCGGACGCAGCCAGCCGTGGATGCGCTGCAGCAGCTGCTGGTAGTTGCGCATGTGCTCGAACATTTCGATGGAGACGCAGCGGTCGAACGTCCCTGCGCCCAGCGTGAGGTGGTTGACGTCGCGGGTGAGCACGGTGACGTTGACCAGGCCGCGCAGGCGGCACTGCGCCTGGATGTGCTCGCGCTGGCTGTTGGAGTTGGACACGGCGGTGATGCGCGCATTCGGATAGTGCTCGGCCATCCACAGCGTCAGCGAGCCCCAGCCGCAGCCCAACTCCAGGATGTCCTGGCCATCGGCAAGCTGCGCGCGTTGCCCGTACAGCGCCAGCATCGCCTCTTCCGCTTCGTCCAGGGTCTCGGTGCCGGTGGGGTAGTAACAGCTGCTGTACTTGAAGCGCTTGCCCAGGCACAGCTCGAAGAAGCGCGCCGGCACTTCGTAGTGCTGGCGGTTGGCGGCATCCACGTGCAGCGCCACCGCGCTGTGCGAGAGCCCGGCGATGCGCTCGGCGAAACGCTGCGACTGTGCCTCCTGGCCACCGGCCAGTTCCTCGCGCAGGCGCTGCTCGCATTGGCGGCGGATACCCAGGCGCAGCAGCGCGTCTGGCAGCAGGCCGCGCTCGGCCAGGCCGGTCAGGCCTGCGGCGTGGTCGGGCGCGGGCAGGTAGTCACTGGCGGCATTCACGGGGACGGCTCCTTGCGGGGGTGCGATGTGCGGGAGGGAAACCAGGGGAACAGCATCGGCGTGGTGCGCTGGTACTCGCGGTAGTCCTCACCGCGCGTCCGCAGCGCCTGCGCCTCGGTGAACGGAATGCCGCTCACCCAGCGCAGGAACACGTACATCACCAGCGGGCCGGACCACGCCAGCCACCACAGCGGCGACTGCACCGCCAGCAGCACGTAGGTGAACCAGTGCAGCCATTCGAAGAAGTAGTTGGGATGGCGCGAGTAGCGCCACAGGCCGTCGCGGCAGGTCTTGCCCTTGTTGGCCGGATTGGCACGGAAGCGCGCCAGCTGGCGGTCGGCGATGGCTTCGCCACCGACACTGAGCAGCCAGACCGCCACCGCGCCGATGATCCAGCCGATCCCATCGCGCTGCGGGTTGTGGGTGACCGCCACGAACGGCAGCGCGAACAGCACGATCAACAGCGCCTGGAACTGGAAGAAGCCGAAAATCTTGCCTTGGTGGCCATTCCAGTGCTTGCGCAGGTGCTGGTAGCGCCCATCCTCGGGTTCGCTGCGTACGCGGTGCCACAGATGCAGGGCCAGCCGCGATCCCCACAGCCCGCCCAGCACCGCCAGGGTGATGCGCGGCGCGGCGGCACCGTCGCCAAGCAGGGCCAGCAGCAGCGCCGAGGCGCCCACGCCTTTGGCCCAGAGCACATCGACCACGCCGATGTTCTGGTGGCGACGCTGCCACCACCACCCCCAGCTCATGATCACCGCGGCATACAGCCACACCCACCACAACAGCTTCATGCGTGTTCTCCCGATCCATCAGTAAGGGGGCGCGAGGGCGTGCGCTGCCAGTGGCGCGCGCAGGCCGCCAACAAGGGCAACGCCATCGACCAGCCGATGCCGAGCAGGACCACGCCGCGCCAGTGCGGTTCACTGAAGCTCACCGATGCCCAGCCACGGGCGGCGGACAGGTACGCCAGCGGTGCCAGCAGCAGACCGACCAGGGCGGCGATGCGCAGGTGCCGCTGCAGCACGGCAAAGGACACCGTCAGGGTCATCGCGAACGCGGCCCACAGTGCCAGGATCCACACCGGCGCCAGCCAGGCCGGATCGTTGCCGGCGGCGTACCGCACCCAGCCCGAGCCGGCAGCCACGCCATCCACCAGCAGCCCGCACAGCAGGGCCACGCCGAGCAGCCGGATCTCGACACCGGGCTGCGGCGACAGCGCCAGCTGGCTGCCCACGTACACCGCCGCCGCCAGCAGCGCCGGCCAGCGCAGGCCGTGCCCCGCGCCGATCACCGCACACAGCCACACCAGCTGGTTGCCGATCACGTTGGCCCAGAAGCGCAGCATCTCAGGCGGCCGTTCCGGCCAGCGGCGGGCGATGGCCCGGGCGCGCCATCAGCAGGTGCGAGACGCCGATCGAACGTTCCAGGAAGCCGCCTTCGCAGTAGGCCAGGTAGAACTCCCACATCCGGATGAAACGCTCATCGAAGCCCTGCGCCCGCACCGCCGGCAGCTGCGCCAGAAAGCGCTGCCGCCAGTCGCGCAGGGTCAGCGCGTAGGACTGGCCAAAGTCGTGCTGGCCGATCAACTGCAGATCGCTGCTGCGGGTCTTGGCGGCGATGATCGCGTTGATCGAGGGAATGAAGCTGCCGGGGAACACGAAGCGCTTGATGTAGTCCACGCTGCGCCGCGCCTGTTCGTAGCGCTGGTCTTCGATGGTGATGGCCTGCAGCAGGGCCAGCCCGTCCGGCTTGAGCAGGCGGGTGAGCGTGCCGAAGTAGGTGTCCAGGTACTGCGCGCCGATCGCCTCGATCATCTCGATGGAGACCAGCTTGTCGTATTGGCCTTCCAGGTCGCGGTAGTCCTTGAGCAGCAGCGTCACCTTGTCCTGCAGGCCGGCCGCTTCGACGCGCTTTTTGGCCAACGTGTACTGCTCCACCGAGATGGTGGTGGTGGTGACGTGGCAGCCGATCTCGGCGGCGGCGTACAGCGCGAAGCCGCCCCAGCCGGTACCGATCTCGACCACGTGGTCCTCGGCGGTGAGCTGCAGCTGCTCGCAGATGCGCGCCAGCTTGCGTCGCGAGGCGACCTCCAGCGGGTCGCTGGGCGCGGCATACAGGGCCGAGGAGTACATCAGGTCGCTGGACAGGAACAGCGAGAAGAACGGATTGCCCAGGTCGTAGTGCGCGGCGATGTTGCGGCGGCTGCCTTCGCGGGTGTTGCGGCGCAGCCGGTTCCAGCCTTTGAGCAGCCAGCCGCCCACGCGCGCCACGCCACGCTCCATGCCATCGAGCAGGTCGCGGTTGCGCACCAGCAACTGCACCAGCGCGACCAGGTCGCTGCACCGCCAGTCGCCACGGATGTAGGCCTCGCCGGCACCGACGCTGCCCTGCGCGGCCACCGCGCGGTAGAACGCCGGATCGTCCACCCACACGGTGACGCGCAACGGCGCGGCGGGATCGCCCAGCAGCACGTCGCCGGCCGCATCGCGCAGCTGCAGGCAGCCATCGTGCAGCGGGGCGAGCTGGGCCAGCAGGCGCGTGCGCAGGAAGCGCTCCAGCGCGCTGGGCATCGGCAGCGCGGCAGGCCGGGTCATGTCGTTCATGGGCGTTTTCCAGCAAGCGAAGGGTGGTCGTGGACGGGGTTGCGCTTGAGCCACAGCCGCAGGGCCTGCCAATGGATGGCCGCCACCACCTGCAGGGTCATCAGCGGATAGCGCAGCAGCACGCCGGCCAGGCCGGCACCGGTAAGGGGACGCCGCTGCAGCACCAGGTCGGCGTCGAACTGGCGCGTCCCCTCGCGCCAGACCTGCATGTGCACGTGCAGGTCATCGCCCGGGGCGGTAAAGCGCCAGCGGTAGCGGCAGTCCATCTGCATGAACGGGGACACGTGGAACTGCTTGTCGAATTCCCAGGCCAGCGCGCGGCCCTGGGCATCGGCACTGGTCACCGGCAGCACGTAGGCGTGCCGCTCTTTCCACGGCGTGTTGGTGATTTCGGCAACGATGCACTCCAGCGTGATGCCGTCGGCGGCGTAGCAGTAGTAGAAGCTGACCGGGTTGAACACATGGCCGGCGTAGCGCAGGTGGGTGAGCAGGCGGATCGGCCCCGATGGCGCGCGGCCCAATGCCTCGGTGATGCGCGCACGGACTGCATCGGCCAGTGGCTGATCGGGATCGCCGAGATAGTCGCTGCGGCGGAACTCGGCCACGTTGCGGCGACCCACCGACCACAGCCAGCGCCGTTGGAACACGGTGTCCAGCTCATCCAGGTCGAGCAGCAGCTGCGCCACCGGATAGCCGAAGGCGTGCGCGTGCGGCGCGTGCCGGCGATGGCGCATCCGACCGCGATACAGCGCACTGGCGGTCATGCCGGCAGGGCCTGCGACAGCGGCCAATACGACTCGGCATCGAGCGTCTGCAGCGCATCGACCACGCGCCGCGCACTGCGGATGCCGTCTTCGTGGAAGCCCCAGCCCCAGTACGCGCCGGCAAACCAGGTGCGGCGCCGTCCCTGGATCTCGGCCCAGCGCTGCTGCGCACGCACCATGGCATGGTCGTGCACCGGATGGGCGTACTGCAGCTGGCGCAGCACCTTGCTCGGGTCGATCGCCGCGGTGCGGTTCAAGGTGACCACCAGCGGCGTGGGCGTATCGATGCCCTGCAGCTGGTTCATCAGGTAACTGACCGTGCACGGCGCCAGCGGGCTGGCCGGCACATGCGCGTTCCACGCCGCCCACGCCTTGCGGTTGCGGGGCAGCAGGCTTGCATCGGTATGCAGGACGACCTCGTTGGGCTGGTAGCGGATCGCGCCGAGCACGCTGCGTTCGGCCGCGTCCGCATCGGAGAGCAGCGCCAGCGCCTGGTCGCTGTGGCAGGCCAGCACCATCTGGTCGAACCCCTCCAGCCCGGCCGCACTGTGCACGCGCACGCCATGTTCGTGACGCTCCACCCCGAACACCCGGCAATCCAGCCGCTCGCGGACCTGCCAGCGCCGGCGCATCGCCTCGATGTAGCGCGACGACCCGCCCTGCACCACCCGCCACGGCGCCCGGCCGCTGACCTGCAGCATCTGGTGGTTGGCCATGAACTGCACCAGGTAGCGCGCGGGGAACGCGGTGAGGCTGGCGGTCGGCGAGGACCACAGCGCAGAGGCCATCGGCAGCAGGTGCTCATCGATGAACGCACGGCCGTACTTGCCGGCGCTCAGGTAGTCGCCGAGCGACGGGCCCTCGTCGTCACCGAGCAGCAGCGCGGGCGCCTCGCGATAGAAGCGGCGCAGGTCGGCCAGCATGCCCCAGAAGCGCGGCGAGACCAGGTTGCGGCGTTGGCAGAACAGTCCGTCCAGCGAGGTGGCGTTGTATTCCAGCCCACTGCGCTCGCTATGCACCGAAAAACTCATCGTGGTCGGCTGCGAGGCGACGTTGAGCTCATCGAACAACGCGCTCAACAGCGGGTAGTGCAGCGGGTTGAACACGATGAAACCGGTGTCCACCGCCTGCGTGCGGCCGTCCACGTGTACCTGATGGGTGTGCGTGTGGCCGCCGAGATAGTCGTTGGCCTCGAACAGCGTCACTTCGTGCTGCTGGCCCAGCCACCAGGCACTGGCAAGGCCGGCGATGCCCGATCCGATGACTGCGATGCGCATGTCAGTGCTCCGCCTTGGTCAGCACCCAGGCCGGAACCGGCTTGAGATCGCGCACCAGGCCAAGCGCGGCCATCAGCCGCAGGCCGTACCAGGTGACGTCCACTTCCCACCAGTAGAAACCCTGGCGTGCGGTGCCCGGGAAGAAATGGTGGTTGTTGTGCCAGCCTTCGCCGAAGGTCAGCAGCGCCAGCCACAGGTTGTTGCGGCTGTCGTCGCCGGTGGCAAAGCGCTGCCGGCCGAACCGGTGCGCCAGTGAGTTGATCGTCACCGTGGCGTGGAACAGCACGATGGTGGAAATGAAGAAGCCCCACACCAGCATCTGTCCGCCACTGGTGCCCCACGAGGGCGCGATGTGTTCCAGCAGCGTGCCCAGGCCGAACAACGCGGCCGCCAACGCGACCGGCACCAGGGTGTCGAAGCGGTCCAGCCAGCGCAGTTCGGGATACTTGGCCAGGTCCGGGATGCGGTCCCAGTCGGTGCGGAACCCTTCAGTGGTGAGGAACCAGCCCATGTGGCTCCACCAGAAGCCATGCACCGAGGGCGAATGCGGATCGGCGGCGGTATCGGTGTGGCGATGGTGGTTGCGATGGTGCGCGGCCCACCACAGCGGCCCCCGCTGCACGCTGGCGGCACCGATCAGCGCGAACACGAACTGCACCACGCGCGAGGTGCGGAAGGTGCGGTGCGAGAAGTAGCGATGGTAGAAGGCGGTGATCGCGAACATGCGCACGGCGTACAGCGCCACCGCCACAGCGACCGCTACCCACGACACGCCCACCCAGATGACGGCGAAGCAGGCCAGGTGCATTGCCGCGAACGGGATCGCGCGCAGCCAGTCCACGCGCGTGGCCGCCTCGGCTGCCACCGGCGTGTCGGCACTGGTATCGAACCAGCGCCGCACGGTGGCCCAAGGGCCACGTCGGGGCTTGCGTGCTGCAGCAGTGGCGGGTCCGGCCGACATTTCGCGCATCTCCTGGCGTTCTTGTCAGGAGATACGGGAATCAGGGCCATCCGGATGCACGAATCCGGAAATAAATCGCGTTTTACAGCGTGGCGATGTCGCCTTTGGCAACAATCGGCCCGGTCGGGACACCCTGCGGCGCACCGCCGGCCGGCTCCAACGTGACCGCGAGCACAGATCCGTTCACCAGCGCATCACGCAGTGCATCGGGCACCGTCACGGTGTGGGCGCGGTTGATGGACACCAGGCCCAGCGAGCGTGGCGTGCCGCCGGCGGGAATCAGCCACAGCTCGGGCGCGCGTCCGGCCGCATCGGCGGCCGTCGGCACCGGCACCATCAGCACCTTGCCCTGGGCCTTGTCCACCGACGCGAGCCAGCCGGGGCTGCCATCGTCATGCAGCAACGGGGTGACCGGTCGGGTCGCCTGCTGCGGTTCGGCGGGTGTCGGCGGCGCGGTCGGTGTGACCGCCACCGGCGTGGTCACCGGCGTCACCGGCTCCAGGTCGCGACGGCTGAATACCGCCACCAGCGCCACCACGGCCGCCAACGCGGTCATGCCCTGCCAGAATCCGGTGCGCTGCCACGCACGTGGTGCATTCGTCGATACCGACGACCAGCCCAGCGAGGTGCGGATGCGCGGCCACAGATGCGCCGGGACCACTTCACTGCCCATCGCGTCCAGCATCGGGGCCAGGCGGTGTTCCCACTGCGTCACCAGCCGGGCAAATCCGGGGTCGCTGGCGATGCGACGTTCCACGTCCGCCCGCTGGTCCGCGTCGAGCACGCCGAGCACGTACTCGCCGGCCAGGATGTCGGCACTGGGCGGCTGGCCGTCGTCAGGCAGATCGTGGCCGTCGCGGAGGTTCATTGTTCCAGGCACACCCGCAGTTGGCCCAGGCCGCGGCGGATCCAGCTCTTCACCGAGCCCAGCGGCGAGCCGATCCGGCGCGCCAGTTCCTCATAGCTGGCGCCCTCCAGGAACGCCAACCGGATCAGCGAGCGCCGACGCGGTTCCAGCGTGTCCAGGCAGCCGTCCAAGCGCTGTCGATCGGAGGCCTGTTCGGCCACCTGCGCCGGTTGCGGGGCGAAATCGGGAATTTCATCGGCCACCGACAGATCATCCAGCGGACGTGGGGGCGCCGCGCGCAGGCGGTCGATCGCGCGGTTGCGCGCCATCATCGACAACCAGGTCATGGCCCCCGCCTTGGCACGATCAAACTGCGCAGCCTTGTGCCAGACACGGGTAAATACGTCCTGCAGCACCTCTTCGGCATCGCTGCGGTCGCGCAGCACGTGCAGGCAGATCGCGAACAGGCGCCCCGACGCCAACTGGTAGACCGACTCGAATGCCTGGCGATCGCCAGCGGCGACCCGGCCGAGCAGGTCATCAAGGCGCCGCGCGGCGCCGGATTCGGCAGTGTCCAGCTCAGGCATCGCAGGCTCAATGTCGGCAGGGGGACAGAGTGCATCGTCGTCGCTGCGGACGCGCTCTGCAAGGGGGCGTTCAACCGCTGCATGTGCGCACCAGCGGCTGTTGGCGTGCCGCGCCCAGTTCTGCGGCGGTCGCAGCGACCGGCGCCTCGGGGAACTCCACCCGCACCTGCGGGTAGCGGCCGCGCTCATCACGCACGTTGCCGGTGCCGCTGAACTGCAGCAGGCGCGGACTGTTGCGGGCATACACCAGGTTCACCGCCGGCACCGCAAAGCCGAACCAGGCATCCAGGCGCATCTGCAGCTGTTCGGCCGGTTGACCCTGCCAGCTCACCGCCGCACTGCGCTGCAGCTTCAGCGGGACCAGCCGCTGGCGACTGGGCAGCAGGAACTGGAAGGCCACCGGGCGCCCGGCCTGCAGGGCCTCCCAGTGGCCGAGCACGGCCGCGTCGAAACCGGCATCGACCACCGCATCGGACGGAATCGCGATGGCACGGCTGACCCGCTCGGCGCTTGCACCTTCCCGCACGTACACGGTGCGCCCGGCGGCACTGCCTTGCAGACCCTCCTGGTAGCCGTTGCGGGCATCCTCGAAGGCGAAGTCCGGGGTCTGCGCGTTGCCTTGCGGGGTCATCCACTTGCGCGCGAAGGCGCGCCCGTCGGCGCAGCGGTACAGCACCAGCCGCGCGCGTGCAGACGGCGGCCCCTGCAACCAGTGGGTCTCGCGATACAGCAGGCGGCCATCGGCCGGCGCGTAGGCGCGGCCTTCCTGGCGTTGCACCTGCTGCGCGGCGGCGGGCAGCACCGGGCACAGCAGCAGCAACAGCAACGAGGGCATCGGGGGACGGCGCATGCGTGGCTCCACGTGGGGGTCGTGGGCAGATACGCAGCCAGCGGCGCGGCGGATGCAGTGGGACCTGGCGCGTAAGCAGGTTCCCTGGGTTTGCAAAAACGATGCGGTGGTGACGAAAACAGACGGCTTCAGCAGGGCGGCGCCTGCGCGGAAACCCCGAGCCCGACGAACCCGCAGGATCGATACCTGAAATCGATGACTCGCGCCGCGCTGACGTGACCGCATGCGCATTCGCGTACGCAAATCTCCGAGAGCATCAAGAGCGAGGCCTGTCTGATAAACCGGCGTGCGAAGGAATGGATCCAAATAGTCTCGATTGACGATACTACTGCCGAGCGATATCATGAAAATCACGGAAATTCGTCATGCCCATCGTCTCTTTCCGGTGCATCACTACCAAGAGCGTGTTCATCGGTAGGCGCATCCGGAAATTCCAGGATATCCAACGCGTTGCACTGCGGAAGCTCGCCATGCTGGATGCCGCCGTTCGGCTTGATGACCTGCGCATTCCACCAGCCAATCGACTGGAGCCACTGCGTGCCAATCGTGCGGGTCAGCACGGCATTCGGGTCAACGACCAGTACCGACTGTGCTTCACATGGACCGATGCAGGCCCTGCCGACGTAGAGCTTTGCGACTACCACTGAGGACTGCCTACATGCGTTCGATTCCCTATCCGCACCCGGGTGAAATCCTGCAGGAGGAGTTCCTCACCCCGTTCGGCATGACGGCCTACCGCCTGGCCAAGTCCATCGATGTGAAGCAGACCCGCATCGGCGAGATCATCGCGGGCCGGCGCAGCATCACCGCCGACACGGCATTGCGACTGGCGCGCTTCTTCGGCACCAGCGATGCCTTCTGGCTCAACCTGCAGATGGCCCACGACGCGGCCACGGCCAGGGACGAACTGGCCGACGTCCTGGCGCGCATCGAGCCTTACCACCACGCGGCCTGAGCGGCGCTCGCTGCCGACGACATCGCATCGTCCGTGACGTCCCCCTGCATCACTCCCGTCCTGACGCCCCTTGACCACCGCCCGCCTTCGGCCTACCTTGTGCGGGCCGAAGGTATCCATCGCTTCATGCAGATGAAGGGATGGATTTAAACGGGAATCCGGTGAAGGCGCCTCGCGCGCCCATTCCGGAGCTGCCCCGCAGCGGTGAATGGAAACGAATCCTGCCAACAGCACTGGGCCTGACCGCCTGGGAAGCGGCAGGTAGTAGGTAGGCGCAGCGCGCCTGTGTCCATCAGCCCGAATACCGGCCCCGGCCGGGGGACACGACCGTCCCCTGATTCGACCTGGAACGTCCGCGGGGAGGTTGCCGGGGCCTGCCGCCATGCCGTCCGCGTGGCGCTGCCCCCGTGCGTCCGCTCCACGACATCCGGTTCGCCCGCGGGGGCGAAGGTCGCTGGCGGGGCGGGCACGGCAGCAATGGCGTGGTCGGCGCGCGGTTCCTTCGTTCCTCAATGCCGCTACTGCAATGAGGACACGTTCCATGACCACCGTTACCAACCTGGGGTTTCCCCGCATCGGCGCCAAGCGCGAACTGAAGCGGGCGCTTGAACAGTACTGGGCCGGCGAACGCTCGGCCGATGCACTGCAGGCCACCGCTCGCGAGCTGCGTGCGCGCCACTGGCAACTGCAGCGCGAGGCCGGCGTGGATGTGCCGCCGAGCAACGATTTCAGCTTTTACGACCAGGTGCTGGACACCGCCTTCCTGTTCGACGCGATCCCCGCCCGCTACCGCGCGCTGGCCGACGCCGAGCCGCTGGCCGGGTACTTCGCCCTGGCCCGCGGCGTGCAGCGCGATGGCCATGACCTGCACGCCCTGGAAATGACCAAGTGGTTCGATACCAACTACCACTACCTGGTGCCCGAGCTGCAGGCCGGCCAGGGCTTCGCGCTGCGCAGCGACAAGCCGCTGGCCGAGTATCGCGAGGCCAAGGCGCTGGGCATCGAGACGCGACCGGTGCTGCTGGGACCGGTCAGTTTCCTGCTGCTGTCCAAGACCGTGGACGGCAGCCCGGCGCTGGACCTGCTGGATGCGCTGCTGCCGGTGTATGCCGAGGTGCTGGCCGGGCTGAAAGCGGCGGGCGCGCAGTGGGTGCAGCTGGACGAGCCGGTGTTGGTGCAAGACCTGGACGACAGCGCGCGCGCCGCGTTCGAACACGCGTATGCGGTGCTGTCCGGCGTACCACGCCCGAAGGTACTGCTGGCCACGTACTTCGGCGCGCTCGAGGACAACCTTGGTCTGGCCGCCGCGCTGCCAGTGGACGGCCTGCACGTGGACCTGGTGCGCGCGCCGGAACAACTGGACGCCGTGCTCAAGGTGCTGCCGGCCGAGCGCGTGCTCTCGGCCGGCCTGGTCAACGGCCGCAACATCTGGCGCACCCACCTGGACAACGCGCTGGTACTGGCCCGCTACGCACATGGCCACCTGGGCGACCGGCTGTGGCTGGCACCGTCGTGCTCGCTGTTGCACAGCCCGGTCGACCTCGACCTGGAGACCAAGCTGGATGACGAGCTGCGCGGCTGGCTGGCGTTCTCCAAGCAGAAGCTGCAGGAACTGCGTCTTCTGGCCGATGCGCTGGACGCCAAACCGCACGCCGAGGCCGGGCTGGCCGCGTCGCGCGCACGCATCGAGTCGCGTCGGCAGTCGCCGCGCGTGCACAAGTCAGTCGTCGCTGCACGCCTGGCCGGCCTGACCGCCGCCGATGCGCAGCGCCACAGCGCGTACCCGCAGCGGCACCTTGCGCAGGCCGGCGCACTGAAGCTGCCACGCTTCCCGACCACCACGATCGGCTCGTTCCCGCAAACCCTGGACGTGCGCGAGGCACGTGCCCGCAACAAGTCCGGCAAGCTCTCCGATACCGACTACGATGCGTTCCTGGCCACCCAGACCGAACACTGCGTACGCGTCCAGGAGCAGATCGGGCTGGACGTGCTGGTGCACGGCGAGTTCGAGCGCAACGACATGGTGGAGTACTTCGGCGAGCAGCTCGATGGTTTCGCGTTCACCAAGAACGGCTGGGTGCAGAGCTATGGCTCGCGCTGCGTCAAGCCGCCGGTGATCTTCGGCGACGTCACTCGCCCGCAACCGATGACGGTGCGCTGGTCGCAGTACGCGCAGTCGCTGACCGACCGCCCGATGAAAGGCATGCTGACCGGGCCGGTGACGGTGCTGCAGTGGTCGTTCGTGCGCGATGACCAGTCGCGCGCCGATACCTGCCGGCAGATCGCGCTGGCGCTGCGCGATGAGGTGTTGGACCTGGAAGCGGCTGGGATCGGCGTGATCCAGATTGACGAGCCGGCGATCCGCGAAGGCCTGCCGTTGCGCCGCGCGCAATGGCGCGAGTACCTGGACTGGGCGGTGGAAGCGTTCCGGATCAGTGCCAGCGGGGTGCGCGATGCCACCCAGATCCACACCCACATGTGCTATTCCGAGTTCAACGACATCATCCATTCGGTGGCGGCGATGGATGCCGACGTGATCTCCATCGAGACCTCGCGCTCGCGCATGGAGTTGCTGGATGCGTTCGTGCGCTTCCAGTACCCCAACGAGATCGGGCCGGGCGTGTACGACATCCACTCCCCGCGCGTGCCGGACAAGGAAGAGATGGTAGCGCTGCTGCGCAAGGCGGCCGAAGTGCTGCGGCCCGAGCAGATCTGGGTCAATCCGGACTGCGGGCTGAAGACCCGCGGCTGGAAGGAGACCCGTGCCGCGCTGGAAGCGCTGGTGGCCGCCGCACGCCAACTGCGCGCGGAACACGCCGACGCCAACGCTGCCTGATCCACCGCCTGTAGATGACCCCAAGGGCCGCACCGCCGCCGTTGCCGGCGGTGCGGTCGACGAGAACCGCATGACCATGCCCACCGTTACCCCGCTCGACCGCCCCACCCTGTCCCTGCCCGATGGTCACACCCGGTTGTTGCTGCATTCGTGCTGCGCGCCATGCTCGGGCGAAGTCATGGAGGCCATCACCGCCTCCGGGATCGACTACACGATCTTCTTCTACAACCCCAACATCCATCCGGCGCGCGAATACGAGCTGCGCAAGCAGGAGAACATCCGCTTCGCCGAGAAGCACGGCGTGCCGTTCGTGGACGCCGACTACGACACCGACCACTGGTTCGCGCGCGCCCGCGGCATGGAGAATGCGCCCGAGCGCGGCATCCGCTGCACGATGTGCTTCGA